>JAHEIJ010000172.1 GCA_024639445.1 Gammaproteobacteria bacterium | reverse complement strand
TTGGTCTTTCCATTGCCTCACGAAAGCAGCCCGAATTGGGCCTGGTCGATGGTCAGTTGCGGCCTTGCCCGGCAACACCAAATTGTGTCTGTAGTGAATACTCGGGAAAAGATGCCTATATCGAACCGCTGGGGTATTCCGGTTCGACGGAGGCGGCATGGGCCCGGCTTGAACGGGTGATCGCCGAAACCGGTGGGCTTGTGATTGCTGAAGAGCCTGGCTATCTACGTGCCGTTTATGAAACCCAATTGTTACGGTTTATCGATGATGTGGAATTCCGTCAGGATAAAAATAACTCAATGATACATGTCCGCTCGGCATCTCGAATGGGGCATTCTGATCTGGGAGCCAACCGCAAGCGGGTGGAGAAAATCCGGGCCGTGTTTGCAAATAAGCAGGATTAAATTCAAGGGGTGAAAGCCCCCGGGAATGTGTTGCGTCCTGAGTTTTCACGGCATGTTGTTTCGTGTTATCAGTCCGGAATGAATTTGAGAGCGAGGCCGTTGTTGCACCAGCGCTTGCCGGTGGGTGGCGGACCGTCATCAAACACGTGGCCCTGATGGCCTTCGCAGCGTGCGCAATGGTATTCGGTGCGCGGGTAGATCAGTTTGAAGTCGAGGCTGGTTTCGACGGCGCCAGGCAGGCTGGTGGTGAAACTGGGCCAGCCGGTGCCGCTGTCATATTTCATGTCGGAGGTGAACAGGGGCAGGGCACAGCCGGCACAGACATAGGTGCCCTTGCGCTTTTCGTCATTGAGCGGACTGGTGTAGGCCCGTTCGGTGCCGTCCTCGCGCAGGATCTCGAATTGTGCCGGCGTCAGGATTCGCTTCCACTCGGCCTCACTCTTGATGATTTTCTCGAAGGCCGACTGGCGTTGCTCTTCACTGAGCAGGATACGGGGCGCAAGCAGGGTAGCCGAGGTAATACCCGCTAGCTGGATGATGAAGTGGCGTCTGTTCATGTCCTGGATCTCCTGCCTTGCTCATCCACATCAGCCTGGGCCAGGCTGATATTGCATAAGCGGTTTTATTTGAAACGTATTGATGTAGACAGACTGGTGGGTGGGTTAGTTCCGGGGTGGATCGGAGTATATGTATTACAAAAGGTATAGTATATTTTTGTTGTCGAAATCAGATAAAAAATCTGGATACCGGATAACGGCGTTGCCGTTTCCGGTATGACGGGAAGATGTGAGATTGCCGAAAATAAATGGGGTCACGACTACAGGGATGTAGGAGGTAGAATAACGTCAGGAACAGTTATCGAGAGCACTATAGAACCGCTACGCGTTTCGTACAGTATTCCCTGAACGCGCTTTGCTTGTTCTGGTCACGCAGTTTTTTTAATATAAGTGATCGAGAATATTATCGTTTATTGTGCTCTGACCCCAATTACTGCCACAGATGGAATGCTTTTGTATCCTGTTATAGGATCAAGGGGTCAGACCCCTTGATACTCTTAATAATTGGCAGCCAATTCGCTTTGTACCAGGTTCATGAGTTGTTGATAACCGAAACTGGGTAACGGCTTGCCATTAACAAAAAACGTTGGGGTTTTTGTGGCGCCGAGTAGCCGGCCGTCTGCCAGGTCTTGTTGGATGATTTTGGCAATTGCCGGGTCTCGCATGTCTTGCTCGATGCGCTCAATATCAAATCCATATCCTTTGAGGAAGCCCCAGAACAGTTCCGGTTTCGCCACGTGATTGACAGTCCAGTATTGTTGAGACTCGAACATGAGATCCAGCACATTCCAGAATTGTCCCTGTTTTCTCGCGGCTTCGAGGATGGCTATCATCTGGTCTGAGCCGGGATGTAACGGTGCGTAGCGAACCACAAGGTTTATTTTCTTGGGATATTTTTTCAACAGGTCTTTGATGATGTTGTGAAATTGTTTGCAGGTACCACAGGCAGGGTCCAGGAATTCCACGATGGTGACTTTTGCGTTGGGATCACCTTTTTTGATGGCGTGCGCGGGAATGAGCGCATTGGCATGTTGTTGTGCCAGTTGATTTTTGCTTTCCACCTGTTGGGCATTGTATAAATAAGCGGCCAACGCGAAGACCAGGCCCATTACGGCAATGGCGATGATGACGATGTAATTCTTTTTCATGTTCGAGTCCTGGCTTTAAGTAACAAAATAATAATCATCAAAAACGCAATGAGCGCAAGTAATGGGATAGGTAAAAACCCAAACAGTACCATGTTATCATCTGTGCAGGAGACGCCCTGGCTGCAGGGTTGCAAATTCTCCGGGATGACACCATAAAATAACAGGCAATGGTACACGGTAAATAACAGCCCGATGATGGCCAGGGGCAGTGCGTAATTCACTACTTTTTTATCCAGCGGGAAGAGGCCAATTAACAGGATTATTGCGAGAGGAAAGAGGAATATCCGCTGATACCAGCACAATACACAGGGCGTTAATTCCATTACTTCGCTGAAAAACAGGCTACCCAGGGTGGAGACCGCGGCAATCAGCCAGGCGCTGAAGATTAGTAGCCAGTCGCTATTGTTTTCTTGTTGTTTGTCCATGTTTCAAGTATATGAGTTAATTGCTCTCTGACGCTATTATAAATACACCCATGTTAAAGTTAGCGTACATACCGTTGAAATTTAAACTAAATATGGAATGACCGATATGAGCGATTCATCCCGACGCACTTTTATCAAAGCCGGCATGGTGGGTGGCTTTGCTGCGGCGTTTTCCAAGCTAACCCGGGCAGCTGATGCAACCGTGCACCTCCCCACACCAAGCGAGATTGAAGGCCCCTTTTATCCCATTACACCACAAAAGGATAAGGACTTCGATATGACGCAGATAGAGGGTAAAAGTGGTGTTGCTCGAGGGAGGAAGATCACTATCGAGGGTCGGGTACTGGACACTGACGGGCAGCCTGTCGAAGACGCCACGGTCGATCTGTGGCAAGCCAATGCGGCAGGACGCTACCGACACCCACATGATCCCAACCCGGCACCCCTGGATCCTAACTTTCAGGGCTGGGCGATTGTTCAGAGTGGCCGGCAGGGGCGGTTTCACTTCAAGACCGTCTTGCCCGGCGCCTATCCAGCGTCAGGCAACTGGATGCGACCCCCACATATTCACTTCAGGGTTAGCAAACGCGGCTACCTTGAATTGGTGACCCAGATGTATTTCGAGGAGCAAGAACTGAATGAGTCAGACCTATTATTAATGCGTAAAAGCGAGATGGAAAGGCAGGGTATGGTCGCCAGGCGGATCAAGGACGAGCCAGAAACCTATCGCTATACCATTGTCCTGCAAAAACTATAACGCTTTCTGAATTTTAATTCCTCTGGATTCCGGCTTTCGGCCGCAGTTCCCGACGCGGCTCTCGGTTCTTATTCCTGACAGAACTCTACCTCACACGTCCATGTGTTCGTACCTCCCCACTTCCCTGTGGGTCGCGCCGGAATGACGTTATCATTAAAGATTATGACTAAGTTATTACTCATCGTCATCAGGAATCGCGATAATCATCAGCGCTTGAGCGGATGTTTGCTCCAGTACCATAGTAATAAGAACCCGAACAACATGCCGCCCAGATGAGCAAAGTGGGCAATGCCTTCCAGGGTGCCGGTGACGCCTGCGAGTAACTCGATTCCGGCAAAGATCAACGCTGCCCACTTTGCTTTCAGAATGACGGGTGGAAAGAGTAGCATTAGTCGTTCTTCCGGGAACGTGAGGGCAAACGCCAACAGCAGTCCAAATACCCCACCTGATGCACCTACCGTTGGATAGATTTCGCCCGTACTCGCCGCCATGCTGGTGACGACTAACTGCACCAGGCCGGCGCCGATCACACATACAAAATAATAAATGACAAACGCTTTCGAACCCCAGTGCAGCTCAATGCGTGTACCGAACATCCATAATACATACATATTGATAAAGATATGAAAGAGTCCACCGTGCAGGAAGGAATAGCTGACCAGTTGCCATAGTTGAAAACGGGGTGCGAAACCTTCGAAATGTACCTGCTCAGGCAAACCCATTGGCCAGAGGGCGAAGTTTTCAAGCATCGGACCAGGTACTGACAGCAGCAGCATAAAGGCAGCAATATTGAGCACCAGCAGTATCGGTACAACCGGCGGAGAATAGATAAATCGTCGCGTCATTGTGAGATTATACTGTGAAAAACCAGCTAAAAAGGATCAAGGGGTCAGATCACTTGAAATCGATATTTTTTAACGAAAACTATAGTTTAAGTTGAATTACGGTGAAAAGATTATTTCTACTTCTTTACTTCTTGTGTCTTATAAGCCCTGCGATGGGTGGTGAAAAGCAAAGTGCCAGTTCTTTTTCGATTAAAATAGTTACTCCGGGTAATAGAGCAAGACTCTGTTCTGAGCCAGATTGTGGGCGAGGGACAGAACTTTCACGTCTGCCAACAAATCTAATTCTCGAAACAAAGGGGAGCAGAAGAATCAAGTCCGGGTATATGGAGGCAACATGGTACAACGTTACGTATGAAGGGAAAACCGGATGGGTGAGTGAATATGATACAAAACCTGTAAAATAATATTCTAAAGTGATAGGGGATACGACTACTTATAATCCCTTCAACCAACTCTTGAGTGCCTGCTCATTGTCCAGTTGGCTTTTAATGAGGCATTAGTGGTGATCGCCCCGTAAGCGAATATTTGGGGTAAGAGTAAAACTTTGTATAAACACTAATTGGAAAAACTGATTTTAACTGTGATCCCTAATTTAAGAACAGTATTGCTGGTGCTTATATAACTGACATTCGTGGGGCAAAAAAAAGTTATAATTTCTTACCATTCTATATAACAAGGATTAGGTAAAAGTAATGAGAATAGGCATCATGCCTATCGCGAACTTATTAAATATCAAATATCAATGTAGAAATCCACGAGATCAAAGAATGTCTGAACTATAATTACCCATTAGGTAATGATCGATCCAAACAACAAATAGATTAAAGACACTGGGGCGGGTAGTTGGATACGATAAATTTGGTAGGCCATGAGATACATTCCGCGTTGGTTAAAATTTAATGACCAGAACAAGCGAAGCACGTTCAGGAAATACTTAATGATAATTTTTTGGAACAAAATTGGTCGTACTAGTACGCCCCCAGGGCAGTGGCTATGGACGGTCGCTGACAAACCGGGAGGGGTTCTAAAGTGCACTCCGACCCTTCTTTGATAGCAGCACAGTCGATTTGGCCTGGATCGATATATTGAGCCTGGCTTGATAATAATTTGGATGTTGTAGGGGGAAAGGATTGATGAAACGAAATTCACTATGCACCTTGCTACTCGTCTTATTCTCACTTTGGACGGCCAATACACACGCTGAGATAGTTGGAATTGTCACCTCGGGCGAGGTCTGCGTTCTGGCCGACACTGGCTGCACGGATGCAGGCAAGCTGGTGAAAATTAAAAGTCTCGGCCAGGTGTATGAAGAGATTGGCGATACCGATGTTGCCGACGGCAATGCCATGACATTTGACAACCAGGCGCGCAAACTCTATTTAGGCTCGGCCGGCGGCGAAATCTACGAG
>JAHEIJ010000171.1 GCA_024639445.1 Gammaproteobacteria bacterium | reverse complement strand
TGCGGTTCTCACTGGCGGGGAAGATCACCGGTGTGGTTTTTCTTGTCCTGGTGCTGATGGCTGGTGATGCGGACACGGCTGATGCACTCAGGCAACGTTGTCATTTTGATTTGATTATTGCGGATATACGCTTACCTGGTCGCTCCGGGGTGGAATGGGTGACTGAGTTGCGCGAACAGGGTAGCTCGACCCTGGTGATTTTTATTACTGCACATGCTGATTTGCAAACGGCGATCGATGCCTTACGTGCCGGGGCTGCAGACTTCCTTATGAAACCATTTCGAATGGAACAACTATTGGCATCGGTTGAGCGTTGTATGGAGCGGCAACGCATGCAGCGTGAAAATTTTATATTACGCCGCCAGGTCGACCAGTTGTACATCGGTGGCGGGATGGTGGGTGATTGTGATCAGATTAAAAGTGTCTGCGAGATCATCAAACGGATCGCTCCCATGCCCACCACAGTTCTTGTTGCAGGTGAGTCCGGTACCGGTAAGGAACTGGCGGCTCGCGCGATCCATGAACTTAGCGGTCGAACTGGCAGTTTTGTGCCGGTGAATTGTGGTGCAATGAGTCCCGAATTAATGGAAAGCGAACTGTTTGGGCATGCGAAAGGTGCGTTTACCAGTGCGCACCAGGCCCGAGAGGGTTTGTTTAGCTATGCGAACGGCGGGACCTTGTTTCTGGATGAAATTGGTGAAATGCCGATGCCAATGCAAACTCACTTATTACGAGTCATGGAAGAGCGCACGATCCGACCCGTAGGATCAAACCGGGAGAATCCCGTCGATGTGCGGGTAATTGCGGCCACTAATCGGGATCTCGAGTCTGAAGTTAAAAAAGGCAATTTTCGCGAAGACTTGTATTATCGTCTGAACGTTGTCTCGATTCGCCTGCCGGCCTTACGTGAACGGCTTGAAGATCTTCATGCTTTGACACGGCATTTTGCCACTACCCTGGCAGCCGAAATGGGCCTGAGCCCACCCACTTGCAGTGAAGTCGAGATTGAAGCAATGAAAGCTTATAGCTGGCCGGGAAATATTCGTGAACTCAGGAACGTGATTGAACGCTGTTTATTACTTAATTCAACTCCCAGTCAATGTTTGGCCGGACCTCAAGCCAGCCCATCTTTTAATCAGGCGGTAGATACGGCCGAAGAGAACTTGTTGCTGGAGACAATTGAAAAGCGACATATTCTCAAGGTACTGGAGATGGAGCAGGGCAACAAGTCGGCTGCGGCCAGACGCCTGGGCGTATCACGGAAAACACTGGAACGTAAGGTACAGGTGTGGAATAGCCAAAGTTAGGTTTAGCCATGAATATCTTTGGCCGTCTTAATAAAGCGGTACGTGAGACAGTACGTTACAAACTGTTGGTACTGGTATTGTTTCCAATCCTGCTGGTAATGCCAATCGTGCTGGCCTTGGCTATCTACTGGGGCTCAAATTTTACTTATGACCAACTATACATCAAGGTTAATACCGATCTCACTGTTGCAAACGATATTTTTGAACGTATCCGCGAAGATTATCTGAACCGCCTGGGTCGTCTTGCCGAGTCTTATGCGTTTCGCACGGCAATTGAGGCTGAAAATGCCGACTTGATACAGCAGCAATTGAGCGACTTAAAAACGGCTACAGGTTTAACCTACCTTCACGTCATAGATATCAGTGGAAATCGCTTATATGAAGAGAACCCTACAGGTCATAGCCGGTCCTCATCTTCATTACTGACCGCAGCACAGGGTTTGCCTATCGTCGGAGTCGAGATATTCAGTGCTGAGGATCTGGCCATTGAGGATCCATTTCTGGTGCGCGCAAATGAACTCCCCTTGTTGGAAACACCGCGTGCTCGTCCAACCGACCGTAGGGTTGAGGAACGCGGTATGATGATTCGGGCCATTTACCCGGTAAAGGTTTCAAGCGGCAAGATCGTGGCCTTATTGGATGGTGGCGTGTTACTCAATGGTAACTTCAATTTTGTCGATGCGATTCGGGATCTGGTTTATGGCCCCGGTAGTCTGCTCAAGGGCAGTATCGGCACCGTAACCGTTTTTCTCGATGACGTGCGTATCACCACCAATGTACCTCTGGGGCCGGGCGAGCGGGCATTAGGTACCCGTGTCTCTGAAGAAGTGCGTAGCCGCGTTCTGGATAGGGGAGAAACCTGGATTGATCGCGCTTTCGTGGTGAATGATTGGTATATCTCTGCCTACGAGCCGATCTTTGATGAAACCGGCAAGCGTGTCGGCATGCTCTACACCGGTTACCTGGAAGCGCCCTATCGACTTAGCCTGTGGCGTGCCCTGGCAGTGCTGGTGTTCATGTTTCTTGCACTCATGGTTTTATCTTCACTCGTTGCGATTCGAGGTGCCAAATCCATCTTTAAACCCCTGGAAAGCATGACCAAGGTTGTGCATGCGACACGGTCAGGTGAAGCGCAACGCATCGGGCGTGTTGCTTCACAAGATGAGATTGGTGAATTAGCAAGGGAATTCGATGTCATGCTGGATTTGTTGCAGGAACGTTCTCAACAAATACGGGACTGGGCGGATCAATTGGAAGATAAAGTGGCTGAGCGTACCGCCGAACTGGAACGTAAAAATGCGGATTTGTTACGGACGATTCGCGTGTTACGTGAAACACGCCAGCAACTTGTGGTTGCTGAGAAGCTGGCTGCGTTGGGAGAACTTACCGCCGGTGTTGCACATGAAATCAATAATCCAACCCAGGTTATGCTTGGCAATCTGGATGTCATCATGGCGGAGCTAGGGCCGGCACTGAATCCGGTAGGAAAGGAAATCGATTTAATTATCCAGCAGGTTTACCGTATTCAGGACATTATCAACAGCCTGTTGCAGTATGCGCGCCCCGATGAATTCGCGGGTTATCTGGTGGAAGTGGATATTAATTCAGTGGTTATCGATACGCTTAAGTTAGTGCAACACATGCGAGGGTCGGAAACTTTTTCGATTGACCTGGATTTGAAAGCCGGCTACCGGGTGACAATCAATCAACAAGAGTTACAGCAGGTTTTGGTGAACCTTATTGTAAACGCAATACATGCTGTGGAAGGACGGGACGGCAAGATCATGATTATGAGTCGTGACTGGGATAAAAGAGGTGTGATTGTTTGCGTAAAAGATAATGGTGTCGGTATGGATGAGGAACAGATGGGGCGAATCTTTAATCCATTTTACAGCACCAAAGGTCAGGGAGAAGGAAGTGGCCTGGGTTTATCGGTCAGCTATGGGATTATTCGGCGTTATGGCGGAAATATTACGGTCAAGTCTACCCCCGGCGAGGGTGCTGAATTTACACTCTGGCTTTTGCATGAACCGGAGCTGGTTGAGGACGAGGCTACTATCACTGAACAAATGCACGCCATTGAAGCAACTGCAGAATTAACAACACTGCGTGTCGAGAGGACGCCATGAGTGAACAGCTGCTTCTATGTATGGCTAATCTATCCTGACTGAATTATATTCGTCCAGTCATAGCAGCTTAATCATCGCCCCATAATAGTTCCCCGGTGTCATGCAATTCATAACCATCCAGATCGTCCGCGATTTGCTGACAGGAAACCGACTTTAACCGCCCAAGTAGATCCTGAAACAGGCGCCGGAACCAGATAGCGCGAGGCAGGGCAATATCAAATGATTCCCAGCCAAAGGGAATAAACTCCAAACCGAATTCCGTCGCGATTGCATGTGCCCCCGGGGCAACATCAGCCTGATCCATCACAACAGAGGCGGCCGCCTCGCGTTCCGACAAAGCCGTGATTTCACTGTTCAAAGTGCTGGCATTTAAGCCGTGCTGGCCCAGCACTTCGAGGAGAAAACGTTGTGCACCTGCGCCGGACTGGCGCAGAGTCCAACGGAACTGGGGATCAAACAGTTCATGTGCCTTATTGGCATAATTCAGAATTTTCGGATTAACCATTAACCCCTGTTCACGACGAAAGGCGCGAATCAATACCCATTTATGGTGTTGCGAATATTGGTTTAACAGCGCGGGGTGACGTGTGCCACTTTCGCTATTGGGTCCCCAGTGCAGGCAGCAGGCATCGAGTCGCTGGGCTTGCATCAGATCCAGACCCAGACGGGTTCCGGTCGGGCTGTAACTGATTAAGGCATGGGCCTTGGTATCTTGTGCGAATTGCATAATGAGGCGATACAATAACGGGTCGTCGCTTCCGCCAATAATCAGTCGATCGGTAAGCAGACCGCCATGCGCGGAATCCAGCATCCAGCGATCAACCAGTTCACGTGGAAACATCCATTTACCGGTGACCTTGGTTGCGGGTATCTTGCCTTCATTTACCAGGGCGTATATTTTTTTTTCATTCAAATGCAGATATTCCGCGATCTGCTTGACGCTCATAAAGACATCAAAATCCTGTTTGAATACGGTAGCCATGGTACTAGCTTCTTGCATGCTCAACATGCGTAGGACGCGATACCGGCTTGCGTGCCGGTTTGGCATCGAAGTCAAACTGGTCGGCGCCGTTATAAATGAGAAAATGTTGACCTTTGGCGCGCGCGATCAAGGTCACGCCGACCTTACGTGCCAGGTCCAATCCCATTTTAGTGGCACCTGAACGGGATAGTAGTACTGGAATTCCCATTTGTGCTACCTTGATGATCATTTCCGAGGTAAGCCGGCCGGTGGTATAGAAAATCTTGTCATGCCCGGGGGTGTCATTCAGCCACATATATCCGGCAATCGCATCCACCGCATTATGTCGGCCGACATCCTCAACAAACCTGAGAATGTCTGTCCCCTGACACAAGGCACAACCATGTACGGCTCCGGCACGTCGGTAGACATCATTGTATTCATTTAACGCATGCAACAAGCTGTATATGAGAGATTGGTGTAAGTGAACTTGCGGGAGTTGAATCTTGTCGAGATCGTCCATCAAGCTGCCGAACATCGTGCCCTGGCCACATCCGGTCGTGACTGTCTTATGTCCCAGCTTGGTGTCGAGGTCCTCAATGCCATTAAACGTGGTGACCGCCGCCGATTCGGTTTCCCAGTCAACCTGGATGGCCTTGATGTGATTGATATCCGGTACCAGCCGCTGGTTGCGTAACCAGCCGAGTACCAGTAATTCCGGTTGGGTCCCGAGGGTCATCAAAGTAAGGACTTCACGTTTATCGAGATAAACGGTGAGTGAACGTTCTGCAGCAATTTGGCCGTCTCTAGTCTGGCCAAATTCATCGATAGCGGTAACTGGCTCGGCGGCCAGTAGTCCGGCATCGGTCATGACAGGATGATAAAGTGTCGTTGCAGTTTGCATAGGTGTATTCCTCTGGCTCAGCCACCCGTGGCATTCATATGACGGAAGATGACGGGTTGGGAAGTAAGATCAAAGTCATGCCCCTCGGGTTTTATTTCCATGGCATCGATGAGGGCTTGTTTCATTGGTGCATTATTTGTCGGATGGCTACGGACTACATGCCGAAGATCCACGGAGTGTTCCTGTCCCAGGCATAAAAGCAAGCGGCCTTCCGCGGTCAGACGGACACGATTGCATTGGGAACA
>JAHEIJ010000170.1 GCA_024639445.1 Gammaproteobacteria bacterium | reverse complement strand
AGGCCGGGAAGTGTTGGTAGCAGGCCAGGTCACTTTGCGTGGAGAGTATTTCGATTTAGACACCGTGATGGGTATGCCGATTATTGTGGGGCAACAGGGCTGGATACAGATTGTTAAACCCGACATGAACGTGATGGACTTTACCTACCTTAAGCAAGTGGCAGCAGAGATTAGTGCTCACATAAAAGAATGGTGTGAAGATGACTGAATCCCGTTGGATATTTGTCATTGACATCATAAAAAAACCGGGCGTGCTTAATTCGGTGACCGGCGTTTTTACAAATTGGGGCATTGACCTTGAAACAACCATGCTGAATGATTTGGGCCCGGAAGGGTCAAATGGAAAGTTAATCTTAAGCTTTGCCTGCACACGTCGAAAGATGCAAATTCTTGAACGTACCGTCAGTCGGTTTTCAAAGGTTGTTGCCCTGCAAAGCTACCCGTATGAAACGCAGGAATTACGTATGATTGCCGCATGCCAGGTAACACTTGATTACAAGGCGGAAGAAAAGGAAAATATTGAAATTGAATACCTTAAAAGGCGCGGTGATAAACAGGTTATTTATATTACCGGGACAGTTGCGGATGTCGATACTTATCTTAAACCCATGATGGAAAGAAAAGAAATACTTGATTTATTGATTGCAATTCTCACCGTTTGATATTTATTGAAATTTTATCCATTTCCCTGGACTAGAGAACAAAGACGAGCACCGTTGGAATCACCGCCATACTCGCCAGATTACCCATCATCACAATAGAAGCCACCTGTTCGGGTTGCTGATTAAAGCGCTCAGCGAACATGTAATTCAGCACGGCCGGGGGCAATGCACCGAAAATCACCAGCATGGCGTACTGGGTTTTGTCGAGCGACAACAGCGCCCCCATCCCCAGTGCGACCAGGATGCCACTGAGCGGACAAAAAATGGCGCCGATCACACCAATACGCCAGGCATGCCAATCGATATGAATTAGTCGCACCCCAAGAGCGAACAACATTAGCGGGATGGATACCTGTCCAAGCATTTCGATCGGAATCGCCACGACTTCGGGTATCTCAATATGCATCACGGCCACCACCAGACCAGCCAGGGTGGCGATCAGTATCGGAGACTTCAGTAACCCTGTGATGGAGGAACGGCTATCAAGCATTTTTATACCGACACTGAAGTGCAGTGTATTCTCAATAATAAACAGCACAACTGCCGCCGGCAGTGCGGCCTCGCCAAAGGCAAACAACGCCAGGGGCAGGCCCATATTGCCGGAGTTATTGAACATCATGGGTGGCACAAAGGTTCTGAACTGGTAGTTCAGCAGGCGGGCAATGGGCCAGGCCAACAGGCCGGAACCGAAAATAACCGCAATCCCTCCCACTGCAAGCAGTTGATACTCGCCAAGATTGAATTCTTTGCCGGACAAGACATCGAAGATCAATGCCGGGACAAATATTTCGATATTAAGCTTGTTGGCGGCTGCCATATCCGGGACATGCCGGCGGCCATATAAATAACCTACCAGCACGATGGCCAGGATAGGGAAAATAATACTGAATATCTGTGCGACCATAATTTAACTTGTTACTTTCAGTGGCACACAGGCATTCATTCCGATTGCTCTTTCGCCGCTGGAGACTCGGGTTCGGTATCTTCCCCCGTCGCTGTCGACCAGAGGTTATTCACTGCCTCTTCCAGGCGGTTATCCTCATCATCCATATAGATTAATGCAATCGCCAACCACGCCAGCAGCGTTAACAACATACCAAGTTTCAAGGCGCTAGCGATGCGGGGCCGACTGATGAAATCACGAATACGCTTGCGAGTACGGCTGTAATTCTCCATCACAGCCACAATGAGCCTAAAAGGCATCCGCTGCATCTCTATAAGGTATTCGAGTAGTTTATTCACTATCTGCGTGTCTATATTGAAACTCAGAACGCCAGGTAATCGCTGGCCTGGCATTATACAGGTTCAGTTTGAGTGCTTTAATCGAGAACAGGAAGAATAAATGCGATTTTTCCTAAAGTCCACGGCTATCAGTAAAAATGAGAGGATTACTTCTATCTGGTTTATGAGCGACAGAGTTCTATTAAGTCTTTGTCCAGGTCATCAAGTAAGTCAATAAACGCAGCATTAAATGCGCCATGAATCTCGTCCTGGCTACTTGACCAATTAATACTGGTATCAGATCCGCGATACAGTGAATACTTTATATCATCCCCTTTCTGTGAGTAATTCACTGCCAGAACCAAAGTAGCACTTTTTGAGGTGGAAAGACTATGTATATACGCCTTCTTCAAAAACACGGATATTTTATAATCGGACATAACAGGTTCAGAATTTTCTTTCGGAATAACAACTTTGTAAATGCCACCACCCAGGGAGACCAGGCCTTGACCGATCCAGTCAATAATATCTTTTGTATATACAGTACTTGATGCTGCACGACCGAGGTTCTGTCTATTTAGACGTTTATCCTCTATTTGCGCGACATAAATTTTGCATGGACTAGAACTTATTGAACCTGTGCTTTCAAATCGATCATGATCGTCAAATTGCATCGGAATATGAACTGGATCATAGGATGCACAACCGTTAAAAGTTAATGTGAAAAAGACAACCCCAAGTCGATAAATACTTGACATAAAACAATCCCCACAAAAAGAATTCGATGCTGGCTAATAGCCAGCATCGACTAAATGATTGTTGAAATTATTGAGTAGATAGAGAGGCCGTATCAAGCTTCTCTTTAGCTTCTTCACGTTTGCGTTCCAGATCTTCTACTAAATCCATGGAGATCTGCGCTATTCCCCTGTTGAGAGCATCGCGAATATGTGAATCCTTTTTGGTCCAGGCTTCAATCCGCTCTTCAGGAGTACCAGCCGCATTCTTGAGAGGCTGTATGGTCATTAGGGTATGTTTGTACAATAAGGGATTTTCGGCGTTATTTCCGTCAATTTTCTTCGCCACATCCATCAGCTCTTTTGTTTTAGGATAGATCCTCACATTGGTAATAATGTTCAACGCTGAGAAATCCGCTGACAAATAATATCGGGTATCGGTAAACATCACGATACTGTCTTTACTGGAATTTCGAATAGTCTCTTCGCGTGCAGGATCGAGGTTCGTATCTACATTCAACTTTCGTAATTTCATCCAGTCAAGTCCCTTTAGCTCCTTCTTCATAGCGCTTGAGAAGTTCCTGGAATCATTGTAATCAATTAACGCATTACGAATTGGCTTGATTAATTCCTCAGCATCACTGGTACGAGAACTATCTACAGCAGAATCTATTAGGGCAAAAAGTAGCCCTCCTCCCATCGCAGCAGTTGTATTTGAATGGTTGATCTCAGCATATATCTCTTGCTGGTTTATGCCGACGACAACATTGGATGATTTAATGAGTTTTTTGGCTTCCGGTTGCATGGGTACTTCATTTACCGCTGCGCAGCCAAAAATATTGATCAAAAGAACTCCTGCCGCAAAAGCGACACCCAATTTAATGTGTTTCATGATTACTCCTGTTTATTGTAAATATGTAGTTTGAATAAATATTATTATTTTGTGGGTATTATTATCATAATAATTACGTGCAAAAGGTCAATAAATTTGTAAGTATTTTTGACTAAAGAATATTATTTTGTGAACTAGTCCTACAAAATATTCAAAAGGGGCAAAATAATAATTCTGCACCAATGTTTCGTCATTATTTCCAGAAATAAAAAAGGGTCAGACTCGATTGTAACTTGTTGCAGTCTAGTCCCGATGTATATAGAACTCAAGACTGCGACGATCTTCACCACGTGTCAGTGGGCGAGAGTGCAGGTTTCCTGCATATGATGACGAAAACAGCCACAGTCTTCATCGGCGATAAAGATGGGGTAGCAGTTATTGCCTCGCGCGATGTGCATGGATGCACAAGTGCCGCAGGTGGATGGACCCACAAGAGAATAATAACTAATAACTGGACACCCATCTTAAAATTGACATTGCCGCTAAACAGGACTACTGTCAAGACAGGATTTGTTTTCAAGGTCAAAGGAGCTGACCATGCCGAAACCCCGCCATTCCCAGGTGTCACTGGACGCTACCCCGTATTACCACTGTGTCTCTCGCTGTGTACGCCGGGCCTTTCTTTGTGGCACAGATGCCATCTCGGGCCAATCCTTTGAGCATCGTCGCCAATGGATTGAAGATAAACTGTATGCACTCGCCCGGGTCTTTGCCCTGGATCTGTGTGCCTATGCTGTGATGTCCAATCATTATCATGTGGTGCTATATGTGGATGCCGCCCAGGCAGAGGCCTGGTCACGGGAGGATGTCATTACCCGCTGGCATCGGCTATTCAACGGGACGTTGTTGTCCCAACGTCATGCGCGCGGCGAAACCTTGAGTCAGGTGGAACGCAACGTGCTGGATAAGGATGTCACTATCTGGCGGCAACGCCTGAGGGACATCAGTTGGTATATGCGGGTGTTGAATGAGGCTATTGCTCGTCAGGCCAATGCTGAGGATAACTGTACTGGAAGATTCTGGGAGGGGCGCTTCAAGTCCCAGGCCCTGCTGGATGAGGCGGCATTAGCGGCTTGTCTGGCCTATGTGGATTTAAATCCGATCCGCGCCGGGATGGCCAAGACACCGGAAGCCTCGGCCCATACATCCATTCAACAGCGCATCACCTCAGCACAAATGGCTCAGCAGCCCAATCACCTGCAACACCAAGCCCGTGGCCTCATGCCGTTTGCCGGCTATCCGCGCAAGGACAGCCCCAAGGGCCTACCCTTTCGCCTGACTGATTACCTGGAGCTGGTGGACTGGACCGGTCGCAGCCTGCGGGATGACAAACGGGGTGCCATTGATAACACGCTACCCCCAATCCTGGAACGGCTAAACATCGAATCTAAACATTGGTTATTTCTCACTCAACATTTTGAGAGCCGATTCAAGGGACTCGTGGGGACCGCCTATCAACTCAAACAGGTCTGTGAGAAGTTGGGATATCAACGGGCACCGGGCCTGAAAAACTGCCAGACCTATTTCCCCTAGGCACTTTCCTGCCATCTTTTCATCATTTAGCGTTAAGTCGAGGGTAACAGTCGTCCGCCACTCAGCAATGCCCCGCCGTAACACGCATTCCTAGAATAACAAGCACCTATCCTGTATTAATTAACCACGAATGTGATTTGCAAACACCGAAAGGCCTGAGAGAAAACGATTTTAAGTGGTTTTTAAAGTGGGTGTCTTATTAGTTATTTTTTAGGATTTCGTTTTCCTCCTTGGCGCGCGCTAACTCCCGTTTTAATCGCGCATTCTCCGCCGCCTGGCTCTCCGAGGACGCGCGTCGGCCTTGCCCCGGGAAGGCGGCTTCACCATGCATGTCTATTTCTTCTTTCCACTTATACAGCTGATTGCGCTTGATACCCAGTTCTCGGGCCAAATCGGCACTTTTCTTCGTGCCCTCGTTCAAGAGGCGGACCGCCTCTAACTTGAACTCTCGGCTATAGGCTTGTCGTTTTGTCATCGTTCACTCCTCGGACTAGTGTCCCCTTTTTGG
>JAHEIJ010000169.1 GCA_024639445.1 Gammaproteobacteria bacterium | reverse complement strand
GGTCTTCGGCGCCATGCTGGTGGTTATGCTGGTCATGTTTCTGCTGGGTTTCATTCTCGACTTTATTGAAATCACCTTCGTGGTGGTACCCATCGTCGCGCCGATTCTGCTAGCGCTCGGGCTGGATCCGGTCTGGCTTGGCGTGATGATCGCCATTAACCTGCAAACCTCGTTCCTGACACCACCGTTCGGCTTTGCCCTGTTTTATTTGCGTGGTGTTGCCCCCGTGGAAGTTCGCACCGGCGATATCTATCGCGGCGTGATGCCTTTTGTCGCGATTCAATTATTGGCTCTCGGCCTGCTTGCTCTCTGGCCCGTGCTGGCAACCTGGTTACCGGATCTGGTATACGGCGGCTGAGCGTGTTCTATAGTTATCAATTCAGAGCAACGGCAACTTTGAATCACGTTTATCCATAGAGTGACATGAGCAAGAAAACTGAAAAAACCGAAACTGAATGGCAGACCAGCCTGACGCCGGAGCAATTCCGTGTCATGCGCCAGCAAGGAACGGAGCCTGCCTTTAGCGGCAAATACCACGATTGCAAAACGGCAGGGACTTACGTGTGTGCCGGCTGTGGCCAGCCCCTGTTTGAGTCAGATACCAAATTTGATTCTGGCACCGGCTGGCCCAGTTACTGGCAACCGATCGATGAGCAGGCTGTCGCCACCCACGAGGATCAAAGTCACGGCATGCGGCGCATTGAAGTACATTGTCGTAATTGCGGTTCCCATCTCGGCCATGTGTTTCCGGATGGCCCGGCGCCCACTGGACAGCGTTACTGTATCAATTCCGCAAGCCTGGATTTGAATGAGCAGGAACCAAAAGAAGACCCTGCCGAACAGGATTAATCGAACTCAGTGGGGTATAAGACGGAAAAACAACGACTGTTCTATAGATAAGTGGTGCGTACCTGCATCACGATAATCAGCACGACTAACACCACCAACCAGAAAATGACATAGGTCTTCATGGATTGGCGCGCCTTGCGCTTTTCCAGCCAGGTACGCGGTTTAATCCCTTTGAGTAAAAACACCAGCTTGCCGGATAAATTAACGCAGACCACATTCACTGCAAGTAACAAACCGGCGCCCAGGGCGTTTTGATACTGGCCGGCGCCCAACATTAAACCCAGGGTGGCCGTCGGCGGCAACAGGGCCACCGCCACCATCACGCCAACTAATGACATGCTATAACCCGAGGCGAGAGACAAGACTGCGGCCGCCCCCGAAGCGAGCGCCAAAACGATTCCGTCCAGACCCACATCGGTGCGGCTGATGAGCTCCGGGGTATCAAGCGAGTAGGGCCAGAAAAAGCCAATCACTAAAGAGATTAAGAGCGCCAGGCCCAGGCCGGCCAGGTTAGTCCTGAGCGCCGACCAGGCCAGGTCACGATCACCCAGGGCCGTGGCGAATGACAGCGCGATGTTGGGCCCCAGCAAGGGCGCAATCACCATCGCCCCAATGATTACCGCGACATTATTCTCCAGCAAGCCGATAGCTGCCACAATGGTGGACAACACCACCATGAAGAGAAAGTTATTATTGATTTCACTCGCGTTGCTGATTTCCTGGTATAACTCTTCGCGACTGAGTGTTTTGGCCCGGCGTTTGTCTACTTCTATTTCTTCTTTGCTTGGGCGCGGCAGGGCACCGTCCAGGGGAATAAGCAGGATACGAAAAAAATCGAGTTTTCCTAACGCGCCCTGCAGGGCATCCAGTACGGCCTGCTGTTTGTCGAGTCTGACGAGTAAACGTGTAATACAACGTTGCTCATCTTGCGCAGGAATAACCCATGCATCCAGCTCATACTGCTCAGCAATGCCTTGAACGGTATCAGTATGCCCGCAGTCGGTAATGACATCGATAATTCGCATCAGGCAGCGGGCCGTTGCAATGGTGCTTCAACTTCATCACGCCTGGCTTTGCCTGCGAGTTGCTCGATCAGGGTCAAGGCGAAGTCCATGGCCGTGCCGGGTCCACGTGACGTAATCAGCTTGCCGTCAATCACCACCGCCTGCTGCTCATACACCATGTCCACTGTTTCAATCCCGTCCATGCTACCGGGAAAACTGGTGGCATGTTTGCCATTCAACAAGCCGGCCGTGGCCAGGACTTTCGGCGCGGCACAGATAGCGGCAGTGTATTTGTTCGCCACCGTCATTTGCTTCAGTAATCGGTGGATGCGTGAGTCACTGTTGAGATTATCCGCGCCGGGCAAGCCGCCGGGCAGCACAAGCATGTCGAATTCATGCTGCATAACAGCATCCAGGGTAGTGTCCGGAATCAGCACCGTACCGCGACTCGCCCTGACCGGTTGATCATTCAGGCCAACGGTGATCACATTGATACCGGCGCGACGCAACAAATCAATAATCGTTACTGCTTCGAGTTCTTCGCAACCCTGGGCGAGTGGGACGAGGACATTTGCCATGGTAAGATCCTCCTTTGTTGTCTGATACGTATCAATTCAGAAACCGGTACCAGCTTGATGCCCTGTTGTTCTAGCGTAGGCAGCCAGACTTCAAGCGTAGCAAGCGTTTCCGGATAAGGGTGGCCGATCGCCAGGGCTGTGCCCTGGCGTTTGGCATGCCGAACCAGCTCAATCAATTGCTCGGCGACAATACCGGCGCTGCGTTCGTAGTCGAGAAAAACATCCCGCCGGGTTGCGGCAATACGACGCCGCTCGGCTTCCTGCTGTGCCACACTTTCCGTCGTCGTGCGACTGTCAACAAAATAGAGATCATCCCTGAACATCGCCGCCTGCATCAACCAACCCATCAGGCGAGTGCTTTTGGTCAAGCGACTCCCCATGTGATTATTGAAGCCCCGCACATGGGGAATGGTAGCCAGATTACTGTGTACGAGGCTTTTAAAATCCTTTTCCGACATACACTGCGTTAACGCACCGGAACCCAGGTGATTTTCAGTTTCCGCTTCCATGGGTAAATGCAGCATGACTTCTTTCTGCTGCTGATGTGCCTGCTCAGCCAGGCGTCGTGCATATGGCGCGTTCGGTAAAAATGCGCAGGTGATGTTGCCATTTAGTCTGACTGCGCGCTGGCCAAGTTTGTACTGATATCCCAGATCATCAATGATAATACTGATGATCGGAGTAACTGGCGTGTCAGCATGGGACGCCAGCCAGCCCGACAATAATAATCCACCGATTATAATGCGGATCATATTCTGCCGGGCCAGCATGAGTGAGCGACTATTTCTGACTTAACAGATTTAATCCCTTCAGCAGATTCAGCGCTTCATAGACCGGATAGTCATCGCTGGCGAGCGCTAACAGGTCGCCGTTCTTCGGTTTGTCCGCATTCTTCCTGCCAGCGCCCTTCCTGTTTTCCAAATGGCCTGACAGGTCCGCCTCTTTCAATGGCTTGAAGCCATTATCATCTTTAGCGGCGACTTGCAGGTGTTCCAGTTCAATATCGGGAACAATGCCTTCAGCCTGGATAGAACGGCCGGAGGGGGTGTAGTAACGCGCGGTGGTTAACTTAAGCGCACTATTATTACCTAGCGGGATCACGGTCTGCACTGATCCTTTACCAAAGGTTTTCTGCCCCATGATGACGGCGCGTTTATGATCCTGCAGGGCACCGGCAACAATTTCAGAGGCGGATGCCGATCCTTCATTCACCAATACCACGATGGGCGCCCCTTTCAGAATATCGCCCGGGGTGGCTGCCTGGCTCAACTTGTTATCTTCGGTGCGTCCCTTCACTGACACTACAGTACCTCGCTCCAGGAAGGTATCGGATACCATCACGGAGGCATCCAGCAGGCCACCCGGGTTATTACGCAGATCCAGCACCATGCCTTTCAGTGGGCCCTTGTTCTCCTTTTTCAATTTACTAATGGCGTTATGGAGTTCCTTGCCGGTGCGCTCCTGGAACTGGGATATCCGCACATAGGCGTAACCGGGTTCCAGCATGCGTGCTTTAATGCTCTTCACCCGGATACGATCACGGGTAATATTGAACTTCAGCGGTTGATCTTCATCCTTACGTACGATGGTTAGCTCGATTTCAGAGCCGGGCTTGCCGCGCATCATTTTCACCGCATCATCCAGGCTCATACCTTTCACCGGTTTTTCATCCAGACGAATAATCAAATCACCGGCTTTCACGCCTGCCCGTTGTGCGGGGGTATCGTCGATAGGTGAAATGACTTTAACAAATCCGTCTTCCATACCCACCACGATTCCGAGCCCGCCGAACTCACCGGTCGTACCGACTCGCAGTTCCTCAAATGCCTTCGCATCCAGATAGGTTGAATGGGGATCGAGACCGGTCAACATACCGCTAATGGCATTGTCGAGCAGCGCCTTGTCTTCCACGTCTTCTACATAGTTGTGCTTGATTTTGTCGAACACCTCGCTGAGGGTACGAACAGTTTCCAGCGGTAGACCGGCGACGGCGTTTTGCTGTGGTTTTTCGGCTAAAACTCCCCGCGCGATTGCGAGCGAGACACCGAGCAACAAGCCCAGAAGCAAAATAAGCGTGTTGCGGGTAAAAGCGTTCATGGGAAATGGTCTCCTGAGCCTTCCGGTCGGTTATAAACTAATAATTATAGTCGGTTGATATTACAGTAAACTTTTTTGGCTAACCAGAACTAATCAGCCTTGTCGGCGAGGCTGGCCACACCATTTGGCCGGATTAGCGGGACGGCCGTTGTGACGGATTTCAAAATACAGTCCGGCAGATTGCTGCCCGCCGCTACTGCCCACATTGGCAATGGCTTCATCCGCTTCCACCCAGTCGCCAACTTCCTTCAACAGGCTTTGATTATGGCCATACAAACTCATGTAGCCATCGCCATGATCCAGAATCACTAACAGACCGTAGCCCCGCAGCCAGTCCGCATAGGCAACTCGCCCCCGGGACACAGCATGCACGCTATTACCTTCACGGGCCTGGATCACAACGCCGTTCCACTTTAGCTGCCCCTTGTGGCGTGACTGACCGTAATGATTATCGACCTTACCTCGCGCCGGCCAGGTCAGTCTCCCTTTATAGGCAGCAAAGTTACGTTGTTGTTCCGACGATAAAATATCGGCGAGGCTATCTTCAATCGCTTCAAGCACCGCCTTGAGCTGTTGCTCGTTTTGCCGTAGCTGCTTGATTTGTTCTTCCTTGGAATGAATTTCCTGACCCAACTGCGCCACCAGTTGTGCGCGTTGGCGATTGCTCTTTTCCAGTGCCTGTTTCTTGGCTTTTTGCTCATCCCGCATGGTTTGCAGGACCCGTTTTTCCTTTTCCAGGCGGCGACTCACCTGATCCAGCTGCGCAATACTCTGCAATGCCTGCTGAATGCGACCCTGACGTGCCTGGTTGAAGTACTTGTAATAAGCCATGACACGCCCCATCACGACCGGATCCTGTTGATTGAGCAACAACTTTAGATATTCCTGCCTGCCGATCATATAAGCCGCACGAACCTGTTCACCCAATAACTCGCGTTGGCTTTCCACGTCCAGTTGTAACTTTTGCTGTTGTTTTAGCAACTTCTGAAGCTGACGGTCCTGCTTACGAAGTTGCCGCTTGAGTTGATCAAGCTCCTGAACA
>JAHEIJ010000007.1 GCA_024639445.1 Gammaproteobacteria bacterium | reverse complement strand
GTTCTTTATCTTCAAAGGCCCGGCCAGACAGGTTGATGGCAAAACGGATTGATGTATCAGTGCTATGCAGGTCAGCCAATTTATGCATTGCAGTTTTGACAGTCCAGCGATCTACGTGGTTAATAAGGCCAAAACGTTCTGCTGCAGGCATAAAACCACCCGGCAAGATAGCATCACCATCATCAAGTTTCATGCGTAATAATACTTCATAGGCATGAATATGCCCATCATTGATGGATACAATTGGCTGATAGGCAAGATTGAATTTATCATTTTCAAAAGAATCACGTACCCGCGATGCCCATCCCATATCCTCCGCCATACCATCTTTTTGTTTATCGGCCGGGTTGAACAGATGCAGACAATTGCGACCCTGGGACTTGGCAATATTGCAGGCCAGATCAGCGTGTGACAGGATTTCGTCAGAATTGGAATTTTCTGAAGTAATGGCACTAATTCCGATACTGACAGTTACATTGAAAGTATTGCCACTTTCATAAAACCGGTAATTTTCAAACAACTTTCGAATATGTTCCGCGACATGGCGGGTCGCGTTGATATCAACGTTATAGAGAAGAACGGTAAATTCATCCCCACCAAATCGCGCAAGAAGATCTCCTTCACGTAGATGATCGCGCAACATTTGGGCGCATTCGATCAGGAGGCGGTCGCCTGCCGCGTGACCAAGTGTATCGTTGATGTACTTGAATTGATCCAGGTCAAGATAAAGAAGAGCGCAATCCGCGCCACTGCGGGAAACTCTTGAAATTTGACGCTCCAGTTCCTGCTGAAAGAAGTTACGGTTAGATAACCCAGTTAGACCGTCATGCTGGGCCTGATAGGCGAGTTCCTCTTCATAGGCTTTTTGTTCGGTAATATCGCGAGCAGTACCGGTTATATAAACTACATTGCCAGCACTGTTTATCTGGGGTCGGGCATTAAAACTTAAGTGACGCCGGTAACCGTTTTTATCCAGGTGGATCGTTTCATATTGGAGAATCTCCTCGCCACGTAGCAGGGCAGCATGTACTGTATCATCGCGCTCAGCCGATTCAGGCGCCTGGAATTCAGAGAAATGATGATGCAGCATTTCCTGCACTGAATAACCATAGATGCGTGTAACCGCATCATTTAAGTAGGTCCAGTGTCCTTCGGCGTCCATACTCCACACCAGGTCATGAGCGGTTTCCACCAGGTCACGATAGCGGGCCTCAGCTTCCAGCAACATTTTTTCAGTTGCCTTACGTTCAGAGATGTCAGCTACCATGAGTGTGAAGTAGGTTTCGCCTTCCATTTGCATTTTACTGGCGCGTAACGAAAGCGGTATTAAAGCGCTTGAACTATGCAGTCCTTGTAATTCCATTTCTTCGGCATAAGACGGTAAGCTCAATTTGTCGAGTGCGAGGCTGGGTAATAGCCATGAAAGCGCGCGACCACGAATGTCATGACAGCTATAACCAAACAGACGTTCTGCTGCAGGGTTAAATGTTTCTATTTCACCGTTACTATTAACAACAATAATCCCTTCTGCGGCGTTGTCCACAATGGCGTGCATATGGGACTCTTGCTCACCGAGCCGATGAAATACGCGACCTAATGTCTGGATTAGATAACCAATTTCATCAATGGAGCGAGGACGCATGCGGCGTGACATGTCGAGGTAGTTTGATGCGCCACTACTACTGATTACTTCTTCCACCGGAGCCAGTGATTGATTAAGATTACGGATCGAGAGAAAAGTTACGGTAAAAGCTATCAACCCCATGAGCATCCAGGTCAACATGATTTCAGTCGATAGAAAACCGGTTTGCCACCAGTAGTACTTGAGTAGAATCGCGGTGGCCAGTAAGGGAATATAGCCACCAATAAGCAGCATTTTTGATTTCATGCTGATGTGAATCTGCTGCAGGCCAGTATACTGCGTGGTACGGCCCAGCAAGGAAAGCGACTGCATATAACCGGGCATACCAAATAAAATTGCAATCACGAGCTGTAACAGAATAAATTGAAGCAGACTGATATAGGGTGAGCTGTCACTGGGATAGGCGCCGAACCAGTGTTGCACTGTTGGTACGATCAGGGCGTATAACAGAAAGAAAGACCAGTAACTATCGGCATGACCCTGTAGATTTTGTACCAGGATCTGTGGCAGTTCGATGGTGCCAGGTTGTTGGTTGCTTTGTGCGATTACCGGTAATAAAACGCGACGAAAATGGCGTATCATCCATATCAGTAGCGCAAGGTAAATAAACAATAAGCCCGGTCCAACTGGCCAGGCGACGAGTTGTGAAATTGACACCATACCGAAGTAGACGGCAATGCCGTAACCGATGATCGGTACCAAGGCAAAGCTACCGACTACAATCAGTATCAGTTGTCTATGGATCCGGTGGAGTTCTTGATCCATAAAGCCCTTTCAGTTGTTATTGTTAGCATAGTAAAGGCCAGTCATATGCGAGCCCTCCCCAGTGGAAATACTATCACACAAATTAATGACTAAAAGCAGCGAGTGAATTCACAGATCCGCGATATTCACAAGTGACGGCCAACAGCGTGCTTAAATTAATATAAGCTTTTGAATATTATAAATTAATCACCGTATCAATCAGACTGAAATCAGTGGAAGAAAATAAATGAAAAGACGTGATTTTATGAAAAAAGCGGGTGCCGGTTCCCTGTTGGCGGGGAGCATGGTCGCAGCCTCGGCTATTGCGGGGACGGGGCAGAAACACAAGTGGAAAATGGTGACCACATGGCCGAAGAATTTCCCGGGATTGGGCACGGGCGCGAATAATCTCGCGAAGCTTATTACAGAAATGAGCGGGGGACGTATCAAGGTCAAGGTTTACGGAGCTAAGGAGCTGGTTCCGGCCTTTGAGGTTTTTGATGCGGTTTCCCGAGGCACTGCCGAAATGGGGCATGGTGCGGCGTACTACTGGAAGGGCAAGTCCGAGGCGGCGCAGTTTTTTGCCGCCGTGCCCTATGGGCTGACGGCCCAGGAAATGAACGGCTGGCTGTATCACGGTGGCGGCATGGCATTGTGGATGAAGATTTATGACCGTTTTAATCTGGTACCCGCGGCGGCGGGAAACACCGGTGTACAGATGGGCGGCTGGTTTAATAAAGAAATTAACTCCTTGCAGGATTTGAAGGGACTCAAGATGCGTATCCCCGGCCTGGGTGGCGAAGTCCTCAAGCGGGCCGGCGGTACGCCGGTCAATTTACCCGGCAGCGAGCTCTATACCTCATTACAATCAGGTGCCATAGATGCCACAGAATGGGTTGGGCCCTATAACGATCTGGCTTTCGGTCTTTATAAGGCAGCCAAGTATTATTATTACCCCGGTTGGCATGAGCCTGGTTCCACCCTGGAAGCGATGATCAACAAGGATGCATTCAGCAAATTACCCAAAGACCTGCAAAGTATCGTCATGAATGCCTGCAAAGTGGTGAATCAGGACATGCTGGCCGAATATACGGCGCGCAATAATGCCGCATTACACACGTTGGTGAATAAGCATAAAGTCGATCTTCGCCCATTCCCTGATGATGTGTTGGCAAAGCTGCGTCAGTTATCGGATGAAGTGGTTGCCGAAGTTGCGGCCAAAAATAAATTGACCAAGGAGGTCTATGAGTCATTCCGAACCTTCCGTGATCAGGTCATGGAATGGCATAAAGTTTCAGAACAGTCTTACATGCGTGCCAGGGAGCTATAGGCAGAAAATGTATGTTTTAAATAAAATGTAGTTTATCCATAGTCAGCTTCAGCAATGACCGGGGTATGTTGATGCAGGTTATGACGGTCTCTCCATTCGACCAGTTATAGTTGTGCCCCATGTCCTGCCAGGCATAACTATTCTTGTTCTCAAACCGTTTTACGATGACCGAAAGGTTTCCATGCCGGGGCGATCACATTCGGCATGCTGGAACGGTTCAAAAGGCGGGCGGGCGTAAGCGCAAACTCACCGTAACGCTGGTTGATAGCATCCATCACTCGATTGCTGCCACTATGATCGGCGAGTGGGTCTTCAAACAGTTCCAGTTGGATAGCCGCCGGATGCGGATCCAGGGCGGTGACCTGAACCTGATGTATGCCTTCGCCTTGCCAGTTAGCGCGTAATATTTTTTTCCCCAGGGTAAAAATCAGCAAACCATCGTTGGTGGGCATGACGGTCTGGAGCTTGTCGCCCACCCAGCCATCGCGGGTGAGCAGGCCAATGAAAAAATTTTGTGCCTGCATGTCATGACGGCGTAAGCGGGTCGCTACTTTTTCACTCATATGTTGCAGGTAGATCAGCAAGATATGGCGCGAACGGGTATCGGGTGGGACGACCTTGCCATGGCCGATTGACTTGGGGGGTGGCACACGATTATCCACCTTGGCGGGGTCTTCGCCCTGACACATATACCAGATCCGCCGACCCGGATTACCGAAGCGGCGCGCCAGCTCGCCAATCGGCAAGTGCACCATGTCACCGCAGGTCCAGACGCCGCGCTCGGCCAGAAAACGGCCAATGCCATCGGCGATTCCACACAGCTCGGTAACGGAAACGCCAGCAAGGCGTTGGCGTGCCTCCCAGGGCGGAATAATGACCAGGCCATTGGGTTTATTTTGCTTGGCGGCGTATTTAGCGGTTGTCTTGTCGCCGCTGGCACCGACCGAACAGGGTAGACCGGAGACCTCGAACACTTTTTGCTTTACCAGTCGAGCAATACGCGGTGGCGGGCCGAGCAGTTTCTGGCAGCGGGTGACATCCAGAAAGGCTTCATCGACCGAGAAGACTTCGACATCCGGGCTGATGTCTTGTAGCGCGCTCATGATATTGGAAGAGACCGCGGCGTAGCGCTCGGGGTTGGCAGGGCGCTGGATCAGATCAGGGTATAAGCGGCGCGCCTCTTTCAGACGCATACCGGTTTTGATGCCGTAGGCGCGGGCCTCGTAGGAACAGGTGATGATACAGGTGCCCTGCATGCCGTTGGTGATGGCTATTGGACGGCCGCGTAGTTTGGGTTGATCATATTGTTCTATCGAGGCAAAGAACGCGTCCATATCCATCAGGATAATGGCGCGAGACCAATGTGGCGGCGGTGAATCTGACATGTCACCGCCGCCGGGTTCAGGCGTAGTGACGCAGCTGACCCATCAGTACCCCTTGAATACGAACCCGTTCGGGGGCGTACTGCATGGGCGACAGGTCGGTATTTTCCGGGATCAGCAGAATCTGGCCGTCTGGCAGACATTTGAAGCGTTTCAGGGTGGCATCCTGCTCGTCGATGAGGGCGACCACAATGTCGCCATCGTGGGCAGTGTGGCACTGTTCAATAATGACCCAGTCGCCGTCCAGGATGCCGATATCGATCATCGAGTCGCCTTTCACCTGCAGGGCGAAACGGTTGTCGCTGACGAACAACTCGCCAAGGTCGAGTTGGTCCTGGCCGGGAATGGCCTCAATAGGGTGGCCGGCGGCGATCCGACCTGCCAATGGGAGGGTAGTGGAGTGGAGTTGGGATTCATTGGCAAGTCGGATCCCGCGCCAGCCGCGCTCGACATGCTCCAGCGCGCCCTTGCTAGTGAGCGCTTGCACATACCGGTGCACCGTACCTTTCGACTTGATCTCCATGGCCGCGCCAATCTCCGTCAGGGTTGGCCCCTGCCCGTGTTGGGCGATATAGCCGCGGATAAACTCGAGGATGCGTTGTTCCAGTTGTGTGAGCATATATAAATGTTCTCCAGACGTTCTCTAGAGTAGAGAACTTTTAGAGAACAATCAAGGGCCACCGCAAAAAAACATGCAGCCATGGTTTCGGGTGCCGGAAAAGCGGGGAATCTAGTCGGGATCGCCGGGCCAGGCGGCGAGCAGGATGATGACACCGAGGCTGCCGAGCAGCCAGCTACCCAGCGGCAGGCTGCCGAGCATGGTGGGGGCATAGCCATCGAGGGCCGTAATGACGGCGGCGGAAACCAGTAGACTGCCCCCGGTGATGGCGCCGAAACTGCGGCGATTGGCGCGGCGGATCTCTCGCTGTAACTGCTGCATCTGCTCCGGCTTCAGTTCCATTTTGAGGTTGCCGTCCTTGGCCTGCTCCAGCAACTCATAGATTTTGTTGGGCAGTTGCGGCAGGCGCTCAGCCCATAGCGGGGCATTTTCCTTCAGGTGGCGCATAAAGGCCTTGGGACCGATCTGTTCGCGCATCCAGCGCTCGAGAAAGGGTTTGGCGGTGGTCCACAGATCCAGATCGGGATAGAGCTGGCGCCCCAGGCCTTCGATATTGAGCAGGGTCTTCTGCAGCAGCACCAGTTGCGGTTGTACTTCCATGTTAAAGCGGCGCGCCGTCTGGAACAGGCGCAGAAGCACCTGCCCGAAGGATATCTCTTTCAGCGGCTTGTCAAAAATCGGTTCGCACACGGTGCGAATCGCCGCCTCGAATTCGCCCACCTGGGTATCGCTCCCCACCCAGCCTGAATCCACATGCAGTTGCGCCACGCGGTGGTAATCGCGGTTAAAGAAGGCGAGAAAGTTCTCCGCCAGGTAGCGCTGATCGGTGGCGCTGAGACTGCCCATGATGCCAAAGTCGACCGCAATGTACTGCCCCGTGTCGGAGACAAAGATATTGCCCGGATGCATATCGGCATGAAAGAAACTGTCACGAAACACCTGGGTAAAGAAGATTTCCACACCGTGCTCGGAAAGGGTTTTCAGTCCGATGTTGGCGTCACGCAGCCGGTCAATCTGGCTGATGGGAATGCCGTGAATGCGTTCCATCACCATTACATCGCGGCGGGTATATTCCCAGTATACTTCCGGCACATACAATAGGGTGGAGTCGAGGAAATTGCGCCTCAGCTGGTTGGCATTGGCGGCTTCCCGCATCAGGTCGAGTTCATCCAGCAGTGTTTTTTCAAACTCTTGCACCACTTCGCGTGGCCGCAGCTGTCTGCCCGCTGTCCAGTAACGCTCAATCTTGCTGGCGATGATATACAACAGACTGATATCACGCCGAATGACGGGCAGTATTCCCGGGCGCAGCACCTTGACCACAACCTGGCGGCCGTCCTCGAGCGTGGCGCCATGTACCTGGGCAATGGAGGCCGAGGCAAAGGGAGTGGCCTCGAAGTCGGCGAATACCGCTTCGATGTGGCAGCCGAGGCTGGATTCAATGATCTGGCGGGCCTGGGCGTCGGGAAAGGGCGGTACCTGGTCCTGCAGCCGGGCCAGCTCCACCGCGATGTCGTCGGGCAACAGGTCACGTCGGGTAGAAAGAATCTGCCCGAACTTGACGAAAATGGGGCCAAGCTCTTCCAGGGCGCGCCGAATCCGCACTCCCCGGCTGGTACGGCGTGTGACCCAGGTCCAGGGCATAAAAATTTTCAGGAAACGTACGGGGCGGAATAGATGACTGGCGAGAATCAGTTCGTCCAGGCCCTGGCTGGCCAACACCCAGCTGATTTTCATAAGGCGGAAAAACTGGCTGAATCGGTACATGGGCCTGGGAGATCGGGTAATTATTATTGGGCAGATTGTACGGGCTCGCGCACCAAGAAGCGAGCCACCCCCGGTGAAGGGGTCAGCGGGGTTTTAAGCAAGGTGAAAACGGGTTTAGCAGATGCTGGCGGAGGATTCTGAGCTATCAAGCCTGTCCGGGCCGAATAAACTGAAATCAAGTTCCATTTCCATGGTTTCATGATTCAGCTCAGCGCGTAAGTATTCCACTGTCTTACGCAGATCACGAATCTTGCTGCTCAATTCATAGGCAGTTGGAAAATGTTCGCTCGAGATGTCACGCTTCAGTTCCTGCGCGGCGCTAAAGGCATCGTGCAGCAGTTTCTGAAGTTCTATTATGGCGGCTTTAGCTCGCTCTTCACTGTCGGTCATAGTACTGGCCTACCTAGCGTATTTTAATCCCATAATTTAATTAAGTATAGGACATAGATATTTGGTCAGAAAGCTATTACGCCAAATATTTCCTATTTTCTATAATTAGATTCACATTTTTAAATATTGTAGCACCGTTCGACGGGGTGTGTGGGCTTTCAAATCAGAAGGATAGCCCATGCGGAGAAAATGTTGTGGTACCAGTTTTGCATCAGGTAGTGTGGCCGCCAGTTGCTGGCGCAAGCTCGGGATTTCCAGGATCTGGCTCAGTGGTTGTGTACCCAACCCCAGCCTGGTTGCCGTGAGAGCAATACGTTCATAGAGCTGACCGATTTTAATCTGGCTAATGGCGTCATCCGTCTTGGCGCTGAGAATGATAAGTACCGGCGCACTCATCAGGGCCTGGGCATCTTGCTTACCGAGCCGTGCGCCAAGGTTGATATGACGAACTATAAACTGCAGTATACGTGACCATGGCCATCGGGTTCCGAAGGCACCTTGGCCGAGCGCCTCAGCCAGTTCGTGCCGGTAGGCCGGATTGGCATAGAGGGTCTTGTCCGCCGTTTTTACCATTTCAGCAAGTCGACGCTTCTGATCAATATTGGCGATGAAATGCAGGTGCAGATCCTTTTCCAGCCAGGCTGCCTTGACTTGGAGTAACTCTTCTTTGGGAATCAAACGAGGCTGAAACAACTCACGGCTGGTCCGACGCTGGGGGATGGTGTTGAACAGGTCCGGATCACGCACATTGGCAGTCGGGCTGTCCTCCGTAAAGGTAACGCTGGCGAAATGTTCCTTACCTTCACGATCAGAAAAGAAACTCGCCTGATAACCCAGCTGAAAATGTTCCGCCGCAATCAACAGGTTTTCCAGTGCGCACCCGAGGCTAATGTATAACTCTCGCCGCTCGGGGTCGGCCACTTTTAACCACTGATCCAGATCGGGGTAGAGATGCACCTGGGTGTCCTGGACAGAGAATAGCCAGGGCTGGGAATTATGGCTGGACGGTGCGAGCTGGGCGTAGTTAAGCAGAAAGCCAAGTTTTTCCGACAATGGCTTATCAGCCGGATAGTCCGCTTCATCGAGATTCCAGAGTTCCTTTGACATGCGATGATTCATAAAAAGTCTCCGGAATCATGGATTAAGCAGTGTGCTTAATTCCCCGGACTTTGCAGCGCGAGTTCCGCTTCTGTTTTCAGGCCGAATTTCTTCAACAGCCAGACCGGGGGGCAAAAGCCGGTGAAGGAACTTTGCAGGCAATTAAACCCGATAAACAGAGTGACCCAGGTCCAGTAAGGGTGATGGAACAGGGCCAGCAGCGCGGTGAGCATGACCATGATGCCACCGAAGGCAAACATAGTACGTTCAATAGACATGGAGTACTCCTTAAAAATAGCGTTAAGTGTGATAAGGATAGTGGGGAATTATACCTGAACGACTACCTCAGGTGGTCAGGCGGCGATAGATATCAGACACTTTTAATGGCAACTGCCGGACTTCATCGATCACAGTATAAGCTGCCGGACCATACATGTGCGGCAGGTAATCTCGTGCCTCACGATCAATGGTAATGCAATAAGGATGAATGCCTTCGCGTCGTGCTTCCAGCAGAGCGCGGCGTGTATCTTCAATGCCGTAATCACCGCGGTAGCTGTCATAATCATCGGGTTTGCCGTCAGACAGAGTGATCAGGATACGGGTGCGTGCTTCAACTTCATTAAGTATGTGGGACAGGTGTCGAACGGCAAAACCCATGCGAGTGTAATCCTTGGGTTGAATGCCACTGATGCGTGCCTTGATCTCCTCATTATAGGGCTCATCGAATTCCTTGATGCGATAGATCTCGCAGCGCTTGCGTGCCAAGCCGGAAAAGCCGTAGATGGCATAGCGATCGCCCAGGGTTTCCAGAGTTTCGGATAACAGGACTAACGATTCCCGTTCGGCCTCATTGATCCAGCCTTTGGTGGAGCCGCTCATGTCCACCATGAAAACCACCGCGATATTGCGTTCGACCCTGTGCATGCGGGTGAACAGGCGATCGGACATTTCGCTACCGTCGTGAGCATCCGCCAGGGCTTCTACCAGTGCATCAATGTCTACTCCATCGCCATAGACCTGACGCTTTAGCAGACGGTCTTCATCGCGCATGGCTTCAAAGGTTTTACGCAGGTGTTTTACCAGGCCACTGTATTTGTGCAGCGTACTATCGACAAAGTCATCGTAAACCGGGGTAATGTTCACCTCGCGGACCGCACACCAGTTTTTGCGATAATGTTGGCGCCGGTAGTCCCATTCCTTATAAAGAAATGCACCCTCTTCATGATAAGTGCCTGTCCAAACATCATCCGGATCCTGTTGTTTGTCTTCAAACACGCGTGGGTCATATTCACCTTCGCCAGCCGGCACGAGATATTCATCGGGAATATCACCCAGATCCTGAATTATGGAGTTGGACAGAACCTTGACTTCTTCCGGTGGGGCAATGGGTTGATCGTCCAGGGTTAGTTCGATCTGAAAGCCATCCGGCGTGGTCGGATCCGGTATTTTTTTGATATCAAATTTATGTTCCTGCTGTTCAAATGCGCGGTTTTCCTTTTGCATTTCTTCCAGTATCTTCGCCAGGTTTACGCGCACCCTGATCTTTTCCATTTCAATACGCTTGGCCATGCAGGCCTCCACTTCTTCAATTTGCAGGCTGGGTTGATAACACAAGGGAGGCAGCGGCTGAAGCTTACCAAACTGTTCGCAGGTAAGTTGCAGGACGTCTTCAGCGGTGGTGTCCGCCTGGGCGAGTCGTTTGGCCAGGGATTGATATGCCGCCGGCAAGTTGTTCTGTGCCAGACTGGTTTTGAGGGTCTGCATATCCCGAAACAGGCCAGGTAGTTCACGCTCCAGGCAAGCTTCAAGCCTTAGTGTCTCTAGTGACTGAAACAGTGCCAGAAAATTTTCCGGCTCGGGCTGTTGCTGTAACTGGTCGCTGAGTTTGATTCGAAAGGTACCGAAGCGAGTTTGTGCCCAGAGCAAGGCAACGAGCGCTTTATACAGCAGGAAATTCTGATCGGGTGTCGGCAGATGTGCCAGCAGGGGTGGTAGATAAATGGTTTCCGTATCCGTATAGGTGATTTCCGCCTCGGCCAGTTTGAGTTTACGGCCGGACAGACCATGGGCGAAATGCCCCAGTACCCCGACCTGTTCTTCAAATACGGCGCCAGCGTTACGTTCGTGACTGAGTTGCACGAAATTACGGACGGTGCGAATCACTTCGAGTGCTTTATACAAGCCAGTCTGATCGTAGGTATCCATGGCATGCAGTGCCCAGGCTTCAATAATCCGCTTGTCCATGCTGTCGAGGGCATCGACTGCGTGGGTAATGAACTGGTACGCCAGTTGAATATTGGTGCTGGCAACACGTTGTACCCAGGTGATGATGTAATCCTGCTCTTGCCGTTCCAGTCCTGCCAGAATGGCAGCAGGCGCCGCGGTTTTTAAGAAGGAAAACTCTACATCGAGCAAGCTATCAAGTTGTTGCTCGATCTCCAGTGCCGTCAAGGGTGGGCGTGCAGCCATAGGGACTGTTTATCAGAACAGAGAGGATGACAGCTCATTGATTGCCACCAGCATTTCCGTGTCATCCGTCAATGCCTGGGCAATCGCGCAGTGGCAGGCGGTGACGGGCGAGACATCATCGGTGATCAATTTGGCGGCGTGTACCAACAGGCGGGTACTGGCGCCCTCTTCCAACCCGCTGCCTTTCAGGTTGCGGGTCATATGGGCAAATTTAACCAACTTGCTTGCGAGCTCATGATTAATGCCGGTTTCCTTGACGATAATATTGGTTTCCAGCTCCGCTCCGGGGTAGTCAAACTCAAGCGCGACAAAGCGCTGGCGGGTGCTTTGCTTCAGGTCCTTGAGGACACTCTGGTAACCGGGGTTATACGAGATCGCCAGACAAAATTCATCAGGGGCTTCCAGCAGTTCGCCCAGTTTTTCCACCGGTAGCACACGCCGGTCATCCGCCAGGGGATGTATCACCACCATGGTGTCCTTGCGGGCCTCAACGATTTCATCCAGGTAGCAAATACCACCGGCACGCACGGCGCTTGCGAGGGGTCCATCCACCCATGTGGTCTCGCCGCCTTTGACCAGGTAACGGCCGACCAGATCGGAGGCGGTCAGATCATCGTGGCAGGACACGGTGATAAGTGGTTTCTGCAACCGCCAGGCGATGTGCTCCATGAAACGGGTTTTGCCGCAGCCGGTTGGACCTTTCAGCAGTACCGGCAGTTTTTGCCGGTAAGCCGCTTCAAACACCTCGATTTCGTCACCGATGGACTCGTAATAGGGTTCATTTTCGATGTAGTACTCTTCCGGCTTCAGTACACGTGCAGTCATCAACATCATCCTGTGGTTAAATCAGAGTGAAATGATACGGTATTTTAACGAAAAATGAGAGCGATAGCTTATACAGTCATTTTCGGGAGGCTGCGTGGTGAAGTATCTGATTCTGGAGCGGGAAACACAGATGACTGAGACACGTTACATGTTGTTTAGACGGTAATCGTTTCACCCGGACGAAATCCAAATTCAGACTCAAGGTTCAGGTCACGGATCAGCTTGTCTACCGCCGCCTGACCATGTTCGCGCTGGACTTCGGCGAGAATTAGCTTGGCGCTGTTGCGGTTGTAGCCACTACCGAGGCTGATTTGCACTTGCAGGAGTTCGCTGGCTTTTTCCAGTGTCATTGCGTTGAACCTCCATATGTGTGAAAGATGATTTTAACACTGGTGACTGAAAATAGTCAGACAAATGGCTGTATTGAGCATTCAAGAGTAGAGCATGAATTAAGTTATGGAGAGGCGCTGGAAAGTGTAACGGTTTGTTATTATCGGTGAAATGTAGTGGTTTACTGTGAGCGTTACTGTGGAAAATAACTACCAGAAGCATGAACACTTGAGAAAATAGGAAGTTTTAGTATAGGACTAAGGTTATAAACTTTAAGTATGTCATGAGACTCAAGAGCGAAAAACCATAATTTTTTGAGTTACAGCAGGAAAATAATGTTGAAGGCGAGATGGTGAAAAAATGTCTAATATTACAGGTATATTGTTTGATCGTTATTTATAGGGACATCGAGAGTAAAGAATCTTTATACTTTAGGGATTTGCTTGGATAAAGAGAAGCAAGAAACTCTACGAGTTTCTAACCTGGCTGAAGAACACAGATTTATAGGGAACGATGGTTGCCAGCAATATCAAGCTGTTGTTGATTGAATCCGACCAGTATGGTGAAAGTGATATTTGCGCGGCATTATTGCATGTGGCGCCGACGCAATTTGCGATCACCCATACTGAATGTATGTCTGATGCTATCGAACTCATAAATGACAATCCCTTTGATGTTGTGTTGTTTGATATGGCTGTGGCAGAGAACGAAGGGTTGGATGCGATCAGTCAGCTACGCAGTATTAATCCATCTTTGCCATATATTGTATTGAGTAACGATGACAACGAAGATATGGCCCTGGAAGCAGTTAAATATGGGGCGCAAGATTATCTAAACAAAAGCAAGGCAACGGGTCAGGTGTTGATCCGGGTAGTGCGATATGCGGTTGAGCGTAAGCGTAGCGAAGAGAATTTGCAAACAAGTAAAGACGGGGCCCAGCAGTTACTGGAATATGCCGATGAAGGTATCTACAGCGTTGATGTAGAAGGTAATTGTACTTTTATCAATCCCAGTGGAATTCGCATGCTTGGCTATGACGATGAGAGGGAATTGCTTGGCAAACATATCCATGCCCTGATCCATCACACGCGTGCTGATGGCAGTCCCTGCCTGGATAAAGAATGCCATGTCTATGCGTCAACACGGATTGGAAAAATATTTCATGTCGACGATGAAATACTGTGGCGGGCGGATGGCAGTAGTTTTCCGGCAGAGTATCGCACGGCACCGACACGCGTGAATGGTGCGATAAACGGATCGGTAGTAACGTTTTCCGACATTACACATCGCAAACAAGTCGAATCAGACCTCAAGACCGCACATGATGAACTGGAGCAGCGAGTCAAGGAGCGTACACGTCATCTGGAAAAGGTCAATCAATTACTGGAAATAGAAATTGATCATCGTATCAAGGCGCAGGATATTCTGGATAAAGAGCGTGAATTTATATCCGCATTGCTCGATACAGTAGGCGCATTGGTATGCGTGCTGGATACAGACGGCAAGATTGTTGTGTTTAATAGAGCCTGTGAGGAGGTTACCGGATATGGGCTGGATGAAGCCATAGGCAAGTATGTATGGGATTTGTTTATAATTGATGAAGAGATTGAAGGGGTAAAAAAAGTAGTCCATGATTTGGAAGATGGGCGATACCCCAGCCGATATGAAAATTATTGGCTGACAAAAAGTGGTGAGCGCCGCTTGGTCGTCTGGTCAAATACTGTGTTAAAGGATGATGCAGGCGTGGTGCAAAACGTAATAGGGACTGGAATCGATATCACTGAAAAAAGGAAAATAGAGGAGAAAGAAAAACAACGTGTCCTTGAGCTGGCTCATGTGTCTCGACTAAGCACCATGGGGGAAATGGCCACGCAGATAGCGCATGAACTTAATCAGCCATTAAGCGCGATAACGACTTATAGTGATGCTTGCTTGTATATGTTAAAGTCAAATTCACAAGAGACCACGGACATAGTCTCTGCGCTAAAAGGGATTAAGTTACAAGCGCATAGATCCGGGGAGATAATCAGGGGCCTACGTAATTTTGTTAAAAAAGGCGAGTTGCAGAAATCAACCACGGATATTAATGCGCTTATATATGCAGTATTGAATCTGGCGACGAGTGAAATAAAGAATAATAAAATAGATATTACTTTTTCACTTGATGATGAACTTCCACTGGTGGTGACTGAAAGAATTTTAATTGAGCAGGTCGTATTGAATCTTGTCCGTAATGCAATAGATGCCATGACTGAAAATGACTCAATGGCACGTGAGCTCCACGTTCAGACCGCACTGAATAATGAACAAATAATCGAGGTTAAAATTATGGATACAGGGCCCGGCCTGAAACCCGATCAGATAGAAAATATCTTCAACACGTTTGTGACGACAAAGAAGAATGGTATTGGCATGGGGCTGCCAATTAGCCGCACCATCATTGAAGCCCATGGAGGCACTCTCATGGCAGAATATGGGAGAAAAACTGGAGCAAGTTTCGTTTTTACATTGCCATTAGATAGGGAAGAGTGAGTAGATTATGCAGTCAGAAGCCATTGTTCATATTGTTGATGATGACAAGGCAATCCGGGATTCATTGACGCTGTTGATGAAGTCTGTCGGGTTTGAATCAAAGTCCTATGATTCAGCAGAAATGTATCTAAATGAGGCAGATCTTTATGCGCCGGGTTGTCTGATTGCAGATATTCGTATGCGGGGTATAAGTGGACTGGAATTGCAGCAGTTATTGAATAATAAAGGCATTAAAATGCCTGTAATAATAATAACAGGGCATGGCGATGTTCCCGTCGCAGTTCAAGCTATGAAGGCGGGTGCAATTGATTTTCTGGAGAAGCCATATGACAACGAAGTATTAGTAACCCGAATCAAGCAGTGTCTCAGTGAGGTTTCAAAATCCCAGGATAAGTCACGGATTATTGCTAAAGCTAAAACATACCTGTCACGTTTAACCCCAAGAGAACGTGAAGTGATGAATTTATTGGTCGCGGGAAAACATAATAAGATTATTGCAAAGGAGTTAAATATCAGTGTTCGCACCGCTGAGGCGCATCGCGCTAAAGTCATGAAAAAATTACATGCAGAATCTTTATCAGATATCGTTCGTCTAGCGCTGGTAGTGTGACACGCGCAGGAAAAAGCGCTGAAAAATAGTTTATTTGTTGTTATTAAACGGCAAGAAATAATAAAGGGCGGTTTCTGCCGCCCTTTTTATCTTAAATAACAAATTTTTTGAGTTTTTTTGGCACGCCGATATTTTTAAGCCTGACATACTTTGGCAGACCATCTTTATATGGCGGATAGTCTTCACCCTTAATCAGTGGTTCAAGGTAAGTGCGGCATGCCTTGGTGATACTGAAACCGTCATTGGTAATGAAGTTGTTGGGCATCATTTTCTCAACATTGGCAACCTTACTCAACGGTGCCATTCCAACTTTCCACTTAAATGGCTTGTTGGAAATACGGTCCACCGTCGGCATGATGGAATTATGTCCCTTGAGTGCAAACTGTACTGCAGCTTTACCCATGGCGTAAGCCATATTCACATCTGTCTTGGAGGCAATGTGGCGTGCGGCACGTTGCAGGTAATCAGCTACGGCCCAGTGGTTTTTCAGACCCAGTTCCGATTGCACCATGTTAGCAATGACCGTCGCGGCACCGCCCAACTGACTGTGGCCAAAGGCATCCTTGAGGCCGGATTCGGCCAGGAAGCGACCATCCGGCCAGTGCACACCTTCGGAGACGACCACGGTACAATAACCATGTTTCTTAACCATGCTGTCTACCCTGGCGATGAATTTCTCTTGATCGAATTCAATTTCAGGAAACAGAATGATGATGGGTATTGGCGTGTCATCTGTTGATGCCAGGCCACCGGCAGCGGCAATCCAGCCGGCATGGCGCCCCATGACTTCGACGACAAAGACCTTGGTGGAAGTTTTAGCCATAGAGGCAACATCAAAACTCGCTTCACGAGTTGAGACAGCGATGTATTTTGCGACTGAACCGAAACCCGGGCAGTTGTCAGTGATGGGTAGATCATTGTCGACGGTTTTGGGGACATGAATGGCCTGAATCGGGTAACCCATCTCTTTCGAAAGTTGGGATACCTTGTAGCAAGTGTCAGCCGAATCACCGCCACCGTTATAAAAGAAGTAACCAATGTTGTGTGCCTCAAATACTTCGATCAGGCGCTCATATTCACGCTTATTTTGTTCCAGGCTTTTGAGTTTGAAACGGCAGGAGCCAAAAGCACCGGAAGGAGTATGACGTAGTGCCTTGATTGACGCTGCAGACTCCTTGCTGGTGTCAATCAGGTCTTCAGTCAGTGCACCAATTATACCGTTCCGTCCGGCATATACTTTGCCAATTTTGTTTTTGTTTTTTCGTGCGGTTTCAATCACACCGCAGGCACTGGCATTGATAACTGCCGTCACTCCACCGGATTGGGCATAAAATGCATTTTTAGGTGCTTCCTTTTTAGCACGAACAGTTTTTTTCTTCGCAACTTTCTTTTTTGCGGCCATGGATGTTATCCCCTTTAAGTCATTGTTCAGATACTTCAATATTAATAAAAAATGCCTGCATACAAGCAGGCATTGATATTGGATTCAGTTTTATTCATTCAGGTCTTTCACCTTGTTGCGTTCCAGCTCATTATCAGCCTGGACGCGCAAGGTGGTGACCAGGCAGTCCAGAATGTCATCGTACTGATGCCGGCCGGTGCCGAATTGCTCGCGATTACCATAGAAAAACTGGCTGTGAAACATTGAATCACCTGTCTTGGCCAGCACAAAGTGACACTCACCATTTTCCCAGTAAATAGCTGGACAATCGGTGACCTGGCTATCATCCGGACTCAGACGCAGCTCTACATCCACCAACTGGGTTTCGGTTGGTTGGCCATAGCGTTCCTGCAGGGTGTCATTGACGACCTTGGTCTCTTCCGGGGTGAAATCAGGTATTGAGCTCATAAGTATAATTACGCTGGGTTTTATTCGAATTTAATAGCATACACTAATATAAAGTCAGGTCCGTATTCTGCAGCCTTGGCGATATGGTGCAACTTTAGTTTTTTATATGAAGCAAAATAGTGTTTATCGCTATGCTTTTCCGGTGGTAGTTTTGATGCGCTGGTGCAGGCGAGCCACCCGGGTTTCCAGCCGGGCCGCGTCATCTCGTAGCTCGTCCACCTCATGCATGAATTGCCGTACTGCAGCAGGGACGGGCAGATCCTGGCCCTCCTGTTGAAAATACTCAGTTGCGTCCTGACCAAGAATACTGAAAGCCTGCTGTCCCCAGGCTGCAGTGGCACGAAATATGTGCCCCAGTTTGTGAGCGGCAATATCACCAGTATAAC
>JAHEIJ010000168.1 GCA_024639445.1 Gammaproteobacteria bacterium | reverse complement strand
GGCCCGCTTGCAGGGCGGCAATGGTCCGCGGATTACCGCAACCGAGTCCCATATCGGCACCTTCCGGTACGCTGTCGAGGTCAGCCTGGTTATAGCCGAGACGCAGGGAGTTCAGGGTGTTGATATCGAGATCATCCGATACCCCGCAGCAGGAAGATTCCACTCCGCAGCAGTCCCCGGCGTTGCTGGCTTCGGCGACCCTGGCGTAATTGTCACGCACATGGTTGCGAATGGCGTCGGCATCGGAATGTGACACATCATCATTAACGGGCGTGGGACCATCCGGATTACAGCATCCGGCAGTGGGATTTTGATTACTCATTACAATTCTCTCTTGGGTTAACCGGCTTGATCGGCAGTGGCGAAAAACCGGCGCAAGGTTTCGAGCGCTTCCGGGTCGACCCAATAATCGATGTGTTGACCGCGGCGGGAGGTTTGCAGCAGGCCGGCCTGGTGCAGTTCCTTGATGTGATGCGACAAGGTCGACGGTGCCACATCGAGATTGGTCCCCAGATCCCCCGCGCAGCATTTCTGTACCTCGTCCACCGCACAGGCCGTGCCCGGTGTGCAGCAGTCGAGTAGCTGCAGATAGATATTCAGACGATTGGGGTGGGCCAGGGCCTTGAAGGCCGTGGCCAGTTGGGTCACGTCTATATTTCGATAATTCGACATATATCGAAATATAGACGTAATGGACCGGAGCGTCAAGCCTGGCTAGAAGTATTGCCAGCAATCAGAGTCAGGGAATATCCCTTTGAATCGTTGGGCAATACCGGTTGCAACCGGTATGATTACTGACCGCAAAAATACTATTCCTGTTATACCTCAAGGGGGAGTAAAGATGTCCCAGACCAAAATCCTGCTCGATGAGTCCGAAATCCCGACCCATTGGTACAACGTTGTGGCTGACATGCCAAACCCTCCGGCGCCGCCTCTGGGTCCGGATGGCAATCCGATAGGGCCGGATGCCCTGGCGGCCATTTTTCCTCCCGGGCTGATTGAACAGGAAGTCAGCGCCGAACGCTGGATCGAGATTCCGGAGGAAGTCCGCGAAATCTATCAACTCTGGCGACCTTCACCGCTGTATCGGGCACATCGTCTGGAAGCTGCGCTCGGTACGCCGGCAAAAATATATTACAAGCATGAAGGCGTCAGCCCGGCCGGTTCCCATAAACCCAATACGGCGGTGGCACAGGCCTATTACAACAAGCAGGTCGGGATCAAACGCCTGGCGACTGAGACCGGCGCCGGCCAATGGGGATCGTCACTGGCCCTGGTTGGGAAAATGTTTGGCATCGAGGTGCGGGTGTACATGGTGAAGGTGAGCTATGAGCAGAAGCCGTTCCGCCGTTCCATGATGCACACCTGGGGCGCGGAAGTCTTTGCCAGCCCGTCGGAACAAACAGAATCGGGTCGTAAGATTCTCGCCGAGGATCCGGATTCGCCCGGATCCCTGGGTATTGCGATTTCTGAAGCGGTGGAAGAGGCCGCCTCACGCAAAGATACCAACTACGCACTTGGCTCGGTGTTGAACCATGTGCTGTTGCATCAAACCGTGATCGGCCAGGAAGCGAAGAAACAGTTTGAGATCGTTGGTGATTATCCGGATATGGTTTTCGCTTCCTGTGGCGGGGGTTCAAATTTTGGTGGCGCGGCGTTTCCATTCTTTGCCGACAAGGCAGCCGGCAAGGAAGTTCGCCTGGTAGCTGTGGAACCGGCCTCCTGTCCGACCTTAACCCGTGGCCATTATGCCTATGACTTCGGGGATGCGGTTGGACATACGCCATTAATGAAAATGTATACCCTGGGGCATGACTTCGTGCCGCCGGGCATTCATGCCGGTGGACTGCGTTATCACGGGGATTCGGCGTTGGTATCGCAGCTTTATAATGAAGGCTTGATTGAAGCGATGGCAGTTCACCAGTTGGGAACCTTTGAAGCGGGAGTCCAGTTTGCCCAGACGGAAGGCATTATCCCAGCACCGGAATCCAGTCATGCGATTCGTGCCTGTATCGATGAAGCCCTTAAGTGTAAGGAAACGGGTGAAGCCAAAACCCTGTTCTTTAATCTCTCCGGGCATGGGCATTTTGATATGGCCTCATATGATAAATATTTCAGCGGTGAACTGGTGGACTATGAATATCCGGCTGAAGCGATCGATAAAGCCCTGCACCATCTTCCCAAAGTGGCGATGGCTTGAGGTATTGAATCGGAGCGGTCGTTTTACCGCACCGAGAATTTACTCACTAAATAGTAACTGACCATGCGTGGTATATATCTCGACCCGGATGCCCCTGTTATTGAGGAACAGTATGCGGTGGTATATGTGCCACGCCGCAGTCGAGGTCGGGTGCCGGAAAATTCAGTTGAGATTATGGAATCTGAATCTGCTGCACGTGATCATGCCGCAGAGGATAAGAAAAAGTTTGCAGCCAGGGTGGTAGGTCCGTCTCGTTCCTCTGAAGGGTTGCGGATTTATTATGTGGTGGAGTGGCTGGAATAACGCTATCTGATCTTCCTGGTGGGCGTTAAGATAGCGGCATGAGTAATGACAGAAACTTTGACGATCTGGCTCATCGTTTTAGCGATAACATCTACGGTAGTCCCAAGGGCCAGATACGTCTGGCTATACTGAAAGAAGATCTCGATAACTTTCTTTCCTGCTTGCCTGAAAATACCTGCTTGCGTGTTCTGGATGCCGGTTGCGGCCTGGGTTATATGGCGCTGTATCTGGCCGAACGGGGTCATGAAGTGGTGCTTTGCGACCATTCGGCTGAAATGCTCCAACGTGCCCGGCAAGTGTTTAGCGAGCAAGCCCCGGCGGCGAATGCCAGCTTTATTGAATCCCCGCTGCAATCTTTACCACAGTATGTGGAGGGTAAGTTCGATTTGATTTTGTTTCATGCCGTACTGGAATGGGTTTCTCAACCGCAGCAGGTACTGCAACAGTTATTAACCTTGCTGCAACCGGATGGCTATTTTTCATTGTTGTTTTATAACCGCAATAGTCTGGTGTTTCGCAATTTATTACGCGGCAATTTTCGCAAGGTGGCTTCTGATCAATTTGGCGGTGATCCTAATAGCCTGACGCCCACCAATCCACTTATGCCGGAAGACGTGTATGGCTGGTTGGCGTCGATGGGATTGTCGGTGCTCACCCGGACCGGAGTACGCATACTTTATGATTATTTGCCCCACGATATTCTTGAGCAACGATCGTTGGAAGATATTCTGGATATGGAACGACGCCATTGTCGCCAGCCCGCATTTATCAATCTCGGACGCTATATCCATGTCCTGTCACAGTTACAGGATTAAGCTACTAATAAGTAAGAAGTCAGTGATCGAGTGTTAATAATGCCTGCCAGGCGGAATGCTTTTTTATCAAACGCAGTGCCTTGTTGAGTAAACTCTTCCCGGGTTCGGTGCGGTGCCAGGTGGACGCGCCGGAGGGGTGGGGCAGAGGAATGATATCGGCAATGTGTTCATGGAAACTGAGGCGATGGCTTTGGCCGATAATGGCATCCAGTTTTTTAACGGGCATAATCTGCGCAATTGCCAATTTACCAACCGGCAGAATTAATTGTGGTTTCAATAGTTGCACTTCCGTTGCCAGCCAGTCACTGCAGTTGCTGATTTCCTCCCGATTGGGAACGCGATCACCGCCTTTGGGATTTTTGCCGGGGAAACACCGGCACACGGCTGCCATATAAATCTTGTGCCGGAATTCATCCTCTTCCAGACCAATACGGGCGAACCAGCCAAACAGGGTCTTGCCGGCGGTCCAGGCAAAAGGGCGATGTACTTCAATTTCCCGGTTGCCAGGGGCCTGGCCGATCAATAACACCGGAGACACAACCGGCTCACTGGTGACGGGTGGACCGTGCATAGCGGGACAGCGATGGCAACGTCGCAGGGAAGCCTGATGGCGGGCAAGTGTTTGGCGTGAGGCTTTCATCTATTCATGACTTGCAGTGGTAAATATCTGTACTTAATATATTACAACTTGTGGTACAAATTTAATGTATGCAGGTGAGGTTGACCCTACGTGCAATTATTTATGCGCAACATACTTATGTACAGCCAATTCCCCACATGAAGAACAAATCCAACCAGACTAACAAGAAATGGTCAGCCCGGGTGACGCGGGAGAGCCATGCGCTGGACCTGGAAGAAGGTGTGTTTACCTGGAAGGATCCACGTCAAATTGCCCGCTCATTAAAACGTTCCGCCGAAACCAGTACACAACGCAAGGCAAGGCCTTTTCAATCAGCGATGTCCATGCTGAACTTTTATATCAATCGCGCGGGTAAAAGTCTGAACTCAGAACAACGTCAGATACTGGAGCAAGCCAAACAGGAATTGCGGCGCTTGTATAAACGGTCCTGACTGGACCAGGTCAGCGGTCAGGTAATCTCAGCAGCAGTAGCAGTTAGGATGATGGGGCTTGGAAACGGGTGGGTGCCGGAATGGCACCCATCCAGATGCGTTCAGTGGTGATGGTCACCCGGGCCATGAACATGGCCATGCTCAATTTCTTCCTCGCTGGCTTCCCGAATATCGACGATTTTTACACCAAAATTCAGGTTTACACCGGCTAATGGGTGATTGCCGTCTACCGTAACGTCGTTGCCTTCGACATCCGTCACGGTCACCACGATCATTTCCCCTTCCGGTGATTCAGCGTGAAACTGCATGCCTACCTGGATCTCTTGCTCGGAATCAAACATGTCACGGGGCACGGCCTGTATCATGGTTTCATTGTGTTCACCATAGCCCTCAGCCGGACTGACGGAGACATCAACCTCATCACCGGCAGATTTGCCAGTCAAGGCATTTTCCAGTCCGGGAATAATATTATTGGCACCATGCAGATAGGCAAAGTTGCCTTCAGTGGAAGTGTCGAGAACTGTGCCATTGTCATCTTTCAGGGTGTAGTCGATGGTAACCACCATCTTGTCAGAAATTTGCATTAAGTTATCCTTGGTTCGAAAATGAGCGCGAACTCCGTGATTGACAGGCGAATTCGGCTCCTCAATAGATGCCTGTTTCGGCAAGGATACCAGTTTCCAGGAACAAAATGCGAATTCTACTGCTCTCAGCTTATGATGCCGTCAGTCATCGCCAGTGGCGCGAAGGTCTGGTGGCGGCCTTGCCGGAGCACGATTGGACGGTTTTGGCGTTGCCGCCAAGACATTTTCGCTGGCGCATTCGTGGCAACAGTCTCAGCTGGGGGGTAGGGGAGCGTTCAGTGTTGGAGCAGAAGTATGATCGCCTGATCGCTACCTCGATGGTGGATCTCGCCACCCTCAGAGGACTGATTCCCACGCTGGCCACCATACCTTCGCTGGTGTATTTCCATGAGAATCAATTTGACTATCCAATCAGCAAGGCGGCACATCAAGGTCTCGAACCCAAAATCGTCAATCTTTACTCAGCACTCGCTGCCGATCGCCTGGTATTTAACAGTGACTATAACCAGCGAACTTTTCTAACCGGGGTGACGAACCTGTTAAACAAGATGCCTGATGCGGTGCCTGCCGGCATCGTCGATGCGCTCGCGGCCAAGTCAACCATTTTACCGGTGCCCCTGGCAAACGACTGGTTCGATTCAGCCCAGGCTGAAAAAGCAGATGAGTTG
>JAHEIJ010000167.1 GCA_024639445.1 Gammaproteobacteria bacterium | reverse complement strand
CAGCAAGTGGTCAACGAGAAAGAAGTCGGTTTCCCCAAGGTCGCGCAGCCGCTGCGTATCGCCGTTACCGGCTCAACTACTTCGCCCTCAATCGATACCACGCTGGATTTGCTGGGTAAAGACAATACTATCAACAGCATCGACAAGTTACTGGAATATATACAAAAAGCCATAACGCCATGAAATTATTAAGAATTTATTTACATCTCGAGGTGAATCGAGTATAGTGCAGGCCACACAACACGGGGCTATAGCTCAGCTGGGAGAGCGCAACACTGGCAGTGTTGAGGTCGGCGGTTCGATCCCGCCTAGCTCCACCAATTTCCCAATATCATGAAAATTATCGTAACTGGCGGTGCAGGTTTTATTGGTTCGGCCGTTATCCGGCAATATATCAATGATACCGAGCACGAAGTCATCAACCTGGATGCTCTGACTTATGCAGGTAACCTGGAGTCTTTGGCCGAAGTATCGGCAAATCCGAGATACAGTTTCGAGCAGGTAGATATTAGAGACAGGGATGAAGTACAGCGTGTATTCGATCAATACCAGCCCGATGCCATCATGCATCTTGCGGCTGAGTCCCATGTTGATCGTTCGATTGATGGGCCGGCAGACTTCATACTGACTAACATCGTAGGGACATATAACCTGCTGGATGTGGCAAAGCAATATTGGGATACATTAGAAGGCGACAAAAAATCGCAGTTTCGTTTTCATCATGTTTCAACGGATGAAGTGTATGGTGACCTGGAAGCTACAGGTTATTTCACTGAGGAAACGGCATACGACCCGAGTTCACCTTATTCAGCCAGTAAAGCATCATCTGATCATCTTGTACGTGCCTGGCACAGAACCTACGGCCTCCCCGTTGTAGTAACCAATTGCTCTAATAATTACGGTGCTTACCAGTTTCCGGAAAAACTTATACCACTGGTAACCCTGAACGCGCTTGAAGGTAAACCATTACCTGTTTACGGTAAGGGTGATCAGATTCGAGACTGGTTGCATGTGGATGATCATGCGCGTGCACTAAGGCTGGTACTGGAAAAAGGGAGAACCGGCGAAACTTATAATATCGGCGGGCACAACGAAAAAACCAATCTTGATGTGGTGAAGGCTATCTGTAAGCTACTGGATAAACTTGTCCCTGATTCGCCAAATATTCCTCATGCGTCACTAATCACTTATGTAACAGATCGCCCGGGCCATGACCTGCGATATGCCATTGATGCAGATAAAATTGCCGCTGAGTTAGGATGGGTGCCAGAAGAAACCTTTGATAGCGGTATTGAAAAAACGGTTAACTGGTATCTGGAAAATTCTGAATGGTGTCAGCACGTACAGGATGGGAGCTACCAGCGTGAGCGTCTTGGTGTGAATATGAAGTCGTTAGTAGACAGTCATCAGTAGGCAGCAAACTGACAACTATTTTTTTCAAAAGGAATTTGAAATGGCATTTTAAGATTTAGAAGTATGGAAACGTTCGGCGAAGTTGAGTGCTGATATTTATGAGATGTTGCAAGAGTTAAAGGATTATGGGTATAAGGATCAGATAACACGATCCGGGTTATCAATACCTAGTAATATTGCAGAAGGTATAGAGCGTAATTCTGATAAAGAAGCGCTTAATTTTTTATCATACGTAAAAGGTTCGTGTGGTGAGTTGAGAACACTGGTTTATATAGGTATGAAAATTGGCTATATATCGCCAGATAAAGGTAATCAAATGGTGGTAGAAACTAAAGAGATTTCAGCAATGTTGGTTGGATTGATGAATTCAGTTGAGAAGAACATATGATAATGATGTTGAGTATAACTAATAATTTCAGGCAGACAGCAATGAACATGTTGCTAACTGAAAACTGTCGGCTGCCAACTGTGAGCTAATTATTCATGAAAGGAATAATTTTAGCCGGTGGTTCAGGTACTCGCCTGTATCCGATCACACAGGGTGTAAGCAAGCAACTGACACCTGTCTACGATAAACCGATGATTTATTACCCCCTGTCGGTACTAATGCTGTCGGGTATTACAGAGATATTGATTATCTCAACGCCACAGGACTTGCCGCAATTTGAAGCGCTGCTGGGTAATGGCGGAGACATCGGTATGTCATTCTCTTTTGCAGAACAGCCATCACCCGGTGGACTTGCGCAAGCTTTCATTATCGGTGAAGAGTTTATTGGTGACGATGATGTTTGCTTGATATTGGGTGATAACATCTTTTATGGTCATGGATTAACCACCCTGCTGGCGAGTTCTATTGCTAATGTTGAGCACCATAATAAAGCGACGGTGTTTGGCTATTATGTAAAAGATCCGGAACGATATGGGGTGGCTGAGTTTGATACTCATGGTAATATTTTGAGCATTGAAGAAAAACCTGAAAATCCCAAAAGTCATTATGCGGTTGTCGGCCTGTATTTTTATCCAAACAGTGTGGTTGATATTGCCAAGCAGATCAAGCCATCTGCGCGCGGCGAGCTTGAAATTACTACGGTAAATCAAAAGTTTCTGGAACAGGGAAATCTAAAAGTTGAACTAATGGGGCGTGGATACGCCTGGCTGGATACGGGTACGCATGAAAGTCTTTTAGAAGCGTCGAATTACATACAAACCATCGAAAACCGGCAGGGCCTGAAAGTGGCGTGTATTGAAGAAATTGCCTATGAAATGGGCTACATCAGCAAGGAAAAGTTGATCGAACTGGCGCAGCCTTTCAAGAAGAATCAGTATGGGGAGTATTTACTTCGTCGCGCTGATGAAGACATTTTGATTTAATGGAAATTATTTCTACAGAAATCCCCGATGTTATAATGATTGAACCAACAGTCTATGGTGATGATCGTGGTTTTTTCTATGAAAGTTATAATAAAAAACGTTTTGAAGAGGCTACGGGTACTGCTGCTGATTTTGTTCAGGATAATCACTCTAAATCCACCAAAGGCGTATTACGTGGACTGCATTACCAGATAAAACAAGCGCAGGGGAAACTGGTTCGTGTCATTGGTGGTGAGGTTCTGGATGTGGCTGTTGATATAAGACGGTCCTCACCAACATTCGGGCAATGGGTCGGAGTCATACTGTCGGGTGATAACAAACGACAATTCTGGATACCTGAGGGATTCGCGCATGGCTTTGTTGTATTGTCTGACACTGCTGAGTTTCTATATAAAACAACCGATTATTATGCGCCGGAATATGAACGCTGCATTCGCTGGGATGATGGTGGTTTATCAATAGACTGGCAGCTTGATGGAGAACCCCTTGTGTCTGAAAAGGACGCTAAAGGTACCTCGTTTAAAGAGGCTGATCTATTCGAATGAAAACCCTATTGTTTGGAAAAAACGGCCAGCTTGGCTGGGAATTGAATCGATCACTGCAACCGCTTGGTCAAGTTATTGCACTTAATAGAGAACAGGCTGATTTCTCTGATCCTGACAGCCTCCGTGAGATTGTGCGCAACATAAAACCTGATGTCATTGTAAATGCTGTTGCGTTCACAGCTGTAGATAAGGCGGAAGATGATGAAGACCTGGCTGCGATAATCAACAGCGTAGCGCCTGGAATTCTCGCTGAAGAGGCCCTTAGGATTGATGCATTACTTATACATTATTCAACGGATTATGTTTTTGATGGGACAAAAGAGGGTCCGTACATTGAAACGGACGAGCCGAATCCGGTTAATGCTTATGGCCGAACCAAGCTTGCCGGAGAGCATGCATTGCAGTCATCAGGATGTAACTATTTGATTTTTAGAACATCATGGATATATGCATCAAGAGCACATAACTTTTTATTGACTATTCTAAAGCTTGCCAACGAAAGAGATGAGTTGAGTATTGTTGCAGATCAAATTGGCTCGCCGACTTCAGCCAGATTAGTTGCCGATACTACAGTACTATGTCTACATCAGGCGGTAAAAGAAAAGCGATCAGGTGTTTTTTCTTCAGGTTTATATCACCTCACATCTTCAAACTATACAAGCTGGCATGGTTTTTCTGAAGAAATAGTTAGTACCGCGAATATCTATTTAAATGCAAGTTTGAAAGTAAAAATTATAAAAGGAATTCCAACAGTTGATTATCCAACACCTGCAAAACGACCAATGAATTCATGCCTTTCAACAACTGGAGCTGAGAAAAAATTTCATATACATCTGCCAGACTGGAAGGTCTTGTTGAGATTATGCATGGAAGAAGTGTATGACTGTATTTAATAAACAGCTTATGTGGTCTGTATGCGTGTTTTAACGGTGTTTGGGACGAGACCGGAAGCGATCAAAATGGCACCAGTTGTTAGTGCGCTCAATAATGATGATTATTTCGATTCTAAGGTTTGTATTACAGCGCAACACAGGGAAATGCTGGATCAAGTATTAAAATTATTTAAAATCGAGCCTGACTTTGATCTTAATATTATGAAGCAGGGGCAAAGTCTTACTGATATTACATCTCACGTGCTTATAGGGCTTGAGCGTGTGTTTAGTGAATGGCGACCAGATATGGTGCTTGTTCATGGAGATACAACTACGACATTTGCGGCCAGCCTGGCAGCCTTTTATCGGCAAATCCCTGTAGGTCATATCGAAGCAGGTCTACGCACTGGGCGTTTGTATTCACCCTGGCCGGAGGAGGCAAATCGAAGATTAACCGCTGTACTTGCATCTATGCATTTTGCCCCAACAGAAAAGGCTAAAGAGAACTTGTTGGTAGGAAGTGTTCCTGCTGACTCCGTTTTTGTAACCGGTAATACCGTAATAGATGCACTGTTACAGGTTGTGAATTATGTTGAAGATAACCCTTCACTCGAAGACGAATTAGGTGATTACTTGCCTGGGCTGGATTTGAAAAATAAAGTAATTTTAATCACTGGGCATAGAAGAGAGAATTTTGGCCGGGGTTTTGAAGATATATGCAAAGCAATTTTGCAGTTGATAAATAAGTTTCAAAATATAGAAATTGTTTATCCTGTGCATCTAAACCCAAATGTACAGGAGTCTGTAAAAAGAATATTAGGCAATACGCAAAGAGTTCATCTAATTGAGCCGCTTGAATACGCTCCATTTCTTCTTTTGATGAAGAAAGCCTACATGATTTTAACGGATTCAGGCGGTATTCAGGAAGAAGCGCCATCCTTGGGAAAGCCTGTTCTTGTAATGCGCGATGTTACTGAGAGGCCAGAAGCGGTTCATGCAGGGACGGTTAAACTGGTAGGTACAAATACCGAGTTAATAGTAAAGGAAGTCAGTATGCTACTGAATGATAAGGATGCATATCAAAGAATGAGTGCTGCGCATAACCCTTATGGCGATGGTATGGCAAGCAATAGAATTGTACATCATTTGAAAACTGCTTAAAGCATGAGGATTATATGCAGTTTTATCAAGAAGCTTCAGTCACATGTCTCTAATGTGTAAGTGTTTATTTATATTGATAAATGTTCTGAGAGAAGTTTTATTTCTAATAGTAATAGGATAGACGGTGACTATGCTGTTTAGACTTGATATGAGTAGAGTCTAATTAATGGATAAAAGATGAAAGAGTTTCTTAGAAAAATTATTCCGCGTAAAATATTAACGCTGTTACGGTTTTATCAAATATTTAATACAAAGTATGGGCACTCGAATTATATCAATGGCTTTGTGCATGACGGTAAC
>JAHEIJ010000166.1 GCA_024639445.1 Gammaproteobacteria bacterium | reverse complement strand
GGTCCGCGGGGCAGTCTACTGGAAGACCTAGTCGGTTGAAGATGGTGACCATGGCCTCTCCCACTTCAGGCGCGCATCCCATACCCACCAGGCGCCCCACATGGGTTTACCCCAGAAGGCCCCGGTCCACAGGGCCAGGAAGGTAAACATGGCGCCGGTCGGGGCCAGCGACTCCGCCATCATGGCGGACAAACGGGTGTTGAACACCAGACCCATCGCCGCCCAGAAGGCCATCACCAGATAGATGAACATCGACATCCAGGCCGTCGGCACATGCACGAAAATAATCCGGTAACCTTCCCCCTGTTTGTAATCGGTTGGGGCCACAAAGAAACTCATATAGAGCCCGATGGCAATCAGAACCACCGCCGCCGCCATGAAGATGGGAGCCAGCTTACCAGCCAGGGGATAAAAAGTGGCCGGCGACGAAAATTTAAACCAATTGATAATACGGGAACTCATTTCAAACCTGTTTAACCTTATTCAGCTGATATTCTCAAGGCAGCCGATGTTGCCACGGGTGCCGCCACCAGGGCCAGCAACAACATCGCACCGAGCATCAATAAATGTCCCGTTTCCCCCAGGCCGGATACATTGGCTTCCACCGCGCCGGCACCAAAGATCAGCACAGGTATATACAATGGCAACACCAGTAGGGAGACCAGTACCCCGCCACCGCGTAATCCGAGTGTCAGTGCCGCACCAATCGCACCGATTAAACTCAGTGTCGGAGTACCCAGTAACAAAGACAACAGCAACACACCTAAAGTTTCGGCAGCAAGGTCGTATTGTAACCCAAGCAGGGGAGAAAGCAGCACCAGCGGCACACCGGTAATTAACCAGTGGGCAAAGACCTTGGCCATCACAAGGACAAATACGGGCTGCGGCGTTAACAGCATTTGCTCCAGGGTGCCGTCCTCAAAGTCGGCGGCAAACAGTTTCTCCAGCGCCAGCATGGAAGCCAGCAAGGCCGCTACCCAGAACACCCCCGGCGCGATCATGCGTAGTGTATCCAGTTCCGGCCCGATACCAAGGGGGAACAGGCTGACCACAATCACAAAGAAAAACAGGGTGGTCATGACATCCGAGCGCCGCCGCATGGCCAGCGTGAGATCGCGCATAACAATGGTTCGAATGATCTCAAACATCGCCGTCTCGCTTCCATCCCAGACCGAGTTGTTTCACCTGCCCACGAGTCAGGGCCACTTCCTGGTGCGTGGTCAATATCACCATGCCGCCTGCATCCACATGCTCCTGAATCACTGTTTGTAGGTAGCTGACGGCGGCCTTGTCCAGCGCAGTAAAGGGCTCATCGAGGATCCACAGGGGTGACTTGCTTAACAGCAAGCGCGCCAGCGTCACACGTTTTTTCTGGCCCTGCGACAACACCCGCACCGGCAGGTCCTCATGGCCACGCAGTCCCAGTCGTTCCAGGGCATCCCAGGCCTGTTTCTCCGACACCGGTGCGCCATCCAGCTGACAGGCGATGCGCAGATTTTCCGTGCCGGTCAGATCGGCCTTGATCGCGTTCTTGTGCCCGATATACACCAGCTCGCGGGCAAATTCGTCCCGCTGGCGGCGGACGTTTTCACCCTGCCAGCGCACTTCCCCTTCCGTCGGGGTAATCAGGCCGCAAATGGTCCGCAACAGGGTGGTTTTGCCGCTGCCGTTATGGCCGTGCAGATGCAGCAGCTCGCCAGCGGAGATGTCAAAGTTCAGCTCGCTAAACAGGCGACGGTCACCACGGATACATTCAAGATTACTGACTTCCAGCATGAGGGATCAGGGTGAAACCGTGATAAAGCCCTGACACAAGAGCGCCAAGAAGTATTCAATTGGATTAGACATAAGGAGCTGAGGCTAACGGAAATTCCGGCTAGCTGCAATCAACAACATTTGCCGCCATCACCAGAAAAAAGCCGCGTCCCCCCGGACAAATATTAGCGTGGTTACTAACGGGCTGTTTTTTTCGCTGCTTTATCCGCAGCCTGTTTATCAACAAAGGCCTGCCACTGTGGCGGGAGCGGAATGACCAGCGACGGATCCGGCGCCTCCAGTTGTTCCATCTCATCATAGTCAATTTCAGCAAACGGTACCACATGGGCAATCCCCTTATGACAGTCGATACAGGTATTGCCTACCTTCATGGCACTAATGTGTTGCTGACGTGCAAACGACCGTTGCCTGTTCGGGTTCATTGTTTTGAAATCGTGACAATTGCGACACTCGCGCGAGTTTGTCGCCTTCATATCCTTCCAGACTTTGCGTGCCAGCTGCAAGCGCCTGGCCTCAAATTTCTCGGGCGTATCGATGCTGCCAAGCATTTTATGAAACAGTTCTCTGGAGGACTGGATCTTGCGCGCCACTTTGTGAATCCATGGCTTTGGGATATGGCAGTCAGCACAGGTCGCACGCACCCCCGCCCCGTTGCTGAAATGAATCGTCTTGGTGTAATCGCGGTACAAATGCTCTTCCATTTCATGGCAAGAGATGCAGAACTCCAGCGAATTCGTTGCCTCCATGGCCGTATTAAAGCCGCCCCAGAGGACTGCGCCCATGATCATAAAAAATAAAGAAGTACCAACAGTGGCTCCCAAAAGCACCTTACGTGATATCAAACCGTGTGTTATTTTGCCTCGACCAGACATTATTAATACTCACTGTTATCTAACATCAAGTATTGCATAAAGTTAACTCTACTCTATCCGACACAACCTGAGTCAAGTTGACAGGCTCGTTCTGCTACTCGTTCACTCCTGCAAGCTAACAGCTATATTTCAACATAAAACCAACTGTCCAGTTCGGATTTTTCGGGCTGAAAGACCGATTAAATCCCTCTACTTTTCAACGGCTTAAACCAAACAAAACCCTCGGATATACCGTACATACTGCGCAAATTTTATGTGAACGACTTCACAAATTCTAGCTGGCAATTTGGTCACCTCTGTACTTCAAATCCTGAAAGGTATATGAATTACATACGAAAGTATTACATTGCAAACGATTAAATCGTAGCAGGAGTAAATCGTGGCTGACTTGGTGCAGTACGCGGATGGTAGCCCCACCATTCGATTCAAGATCGATAAGCCGATTATTCGCCTCGGCCGTTGCGCGGACGATAATGACATCTGTATTCTGGATAACTTTACCAGCAAGCAACACGCCATCATCGAAGTCAAAGCCAATCAAAACGGCGATTGCGAATTCTTCCTGCGGGATCTCGGCAGTACCAACCACACCTACGTCAACAAGAAACAAGTCAACCGAATGCAACTGCATTGTAATGATATGATTTACATCGGCCAACAGATGTTCCGGTTTGTATGCGAAGAACATGAAGTTGTCGAAGGCGTGGATAAACCGGAAGACCATACCCAGGAAATCGAAGAGAGCCATAGCAGCAGCAAGCTATCCTTCAGCCGCCGGCTGAATAACCTGCGCTGAATCCCTGCATACTCTACATACCATTTAAATTAGGTTACCCCGTTAACGACGTGCTGCAGTTTCAGCACGTCTAACCCGATCGGGGTATCGCCAATACCCCCCAATACCCACAGCAATCACTGGTTTTGTCGACCGGCTTTTCCTTTATAATGGCCCACACGTTCTTAATCGCTTTTGCACTGGCTCAGATTCCGATCCCATGTCCCCTTCACTCACAGACCGATTTGGCCGCCGCATCGAATACGTGCGTCTGTCGGTTACTGATCGCTGTGACCTACGCTGCCATTACTGCATGCCCAAGGGGTTCAAGGATTTTGAAACACCGGAACACTGGCTCAGTTTTGATGAAATCGAGCGCGTCATTCGTATTTTCGGCGAACTGGGAACGCGGCGTATTCGTCTCACCGGCGGTGAGCCCCTGGTGCGGAAAGACCTGTCCGAATTAGCCAGTCGCCTGGCCAGCCTGCCCGGCATCGAAGACCTGTCGCTCAGTACCAATGCAACCCGCCTGGCCAGACACGCCATCGAGCTGAAACAGGCCGGCATTTCCCGCATCAATGCCAGCCTGGATACACTCCGCGCGGATCGCTTCAAGGCCATCACCCAGGGCAAGCTGGATAAGGTACTCGACGGCCTAATGGCGGCCAAGGCCGCCGGCTTTCACCCCATCAAGATTAATATGGTGGTGATGAAGGATGTAAATGAAGATGAAGTCGAGGACATGGTGGAGTTTTGCATTGAGCACAATTTTACCCTGCGCTTCATTGAAACCATGCCGGTCGGTGATACCGGTCGTTCGGCGACCGACCAGTTCATCAGTCTCAACACGGTTAAGACAAGCCTTGCGAAAAAGTTTGACCTCCTGCCTGCCACCATGCCCGGCGGTGGTCCGGCGCGCTATGTGCAGGTTGCCGGTACGCCTTTACGAATTGGCTTCATAACCCCACTGTCACAGCACTTCTGCGATACCTGTAACCGGGTGCGACTGGCGGTGGACGGTACCTTATATATGTGTCTCGGCCAGAACGAGAGTTATGAACTGCGCCCCTTGCTGCGCACCGGCATCAGTGATGAGGAACTAAAACAACATATCACTCAGGCCATAGAGCTGAAGCCCGAACGGCACGAATTCAATGAAAAACCCGAAACCGTCATACGCTTCATGTCAATGACGGGGGGTTGATCTCGCCAGGTTACAAGTTGTTTGTCAGGAGAGACAAGTAAGTGGCACGCATTCTGATTTCAATAATTGTTTCACTGTTCCGTCTATGTCAGGCGACCTAAGCGAGTATAAACGGTTACCCCAAGATCATCATCGAAGTGCAAGACTGATAGCCGCACGTCCCCATTCAGGTTGCATTCATCTCACAACCGCTATTCTTACTCTGATACTGGAAAAATGGAGACCCGCTATGCCCAATCCGCCAACCTGGCTTCGAAACCAATGCCGCGCAGGGCTGTTCGAATGACGGCCACTTCGCTATTCTAAAAACTCGCATTCATGACCTGGAAAACCCTATGCGCGGCAAACTGTTTCTTCGTTACCTGATACTGCTGATGTTACTGACTCCGGCAATAGCCACAGTCAGTGCCTCACCTTTTACGACACAACATGAACCGATTCGACTCGCGGCACGTGAAGGGGTCTCGCTCGATGAAGCCGTGGCGCGGGTTAAAAAGCAAAGCAAAGGCCGAATCCTCACCGCCGAAACCATTCAGCGTAAGGGGCAACCGGTACATCGCATCAAGGTGCTGCTGCCCAACGGTAGTGTGCGGGTGATGTATGTGGATGCCAATTAAGTCGATCCATGCGTATCCTGATCGTTGAAGACGAAACCGAGCTGCGCGAGCAATTGCAGCAAATGTTGCAACAGACCGGTTATGCCGTTGATACCGCCACCGATGGCCGTGATGCTTTGTTCATGGGACGGGAGTATCCTTTTGATCTGGCCGTGGTCGATATTGGCTTACCGATCATGAGCGGGGTTGAAGTCATTCAACAATGGCGGGAACTGGGCCGCGATTTCCCGGTATTGATCCTCACCGCCCGAGGACGCTGGCAGGAGAAGGTGGAAGGCCTGGAAGCCGGTGCCGATGACTATATGGTCAAACCCTTTCACCAGGAAGAACTACAGGCACGAGTCCGCGCCCTGTTACGCCGCAGTGCCGGCGTCGCCCAATCGAGTGTGCAAAGTGGTCCGGTGGTGCTCGATACCTCAGCCCA
>JAHEIJ010000165.1 GCA_024639445.1 Gammaproteobacteria bacterium | reverse complement strand
TACACGCTGGTAGTCGGCAAAACCCTCCTGGTATCGCAGTGTGGAAAGTTCATTCGAGCGCTGGGCAGAGGTGACGGTATCCGCCAGGATAACGGACTGTTCACGGTTACCAATAAGCGCGGCCATGGCATCCTCGGTTTCACGGGCGGCCTGTAGCACTATTTCGCGGTAATTAACCAGTGCCTGTTGCAGGCGCGCATCCTGCACGCGCACGTTGTTTTTGATACGGCCGTAGTTCAGGAACGGCCAGACGAAATACGGCCCGATGGAAAATGCCAATGCATCGGAACTAAACAGATCACCGAAATCACTGTCGCCCGATCCGCCGGTGGCCAGCCCGATTGAACCGGTGAGGCTAAAACTCGGATAGAGATCTGCCTTGGCAAGACCGATCAAGGCATTCTGCGACATGGCCAGTAACTCCGCCTGGCGCACATCGGGCCGACGACGCAGCATGTCGGCAGGAAAGCCCACGGTTATTTCAGCAGGCAGTGCCGGAATGCCCTGAGTTTCTGTGAGCATGGAATCCAACGCACCGGGTGGTAGACCCAGCAGGGTGGACAGTGCATTACGTGCCTGTTTTAGAGATGCTTTAAGACTCGGGATGGTCGCCTTGGTTGCTAACAGCAGTGTTTCGGCCTGCTGCATGTCCAGCTCCGAAGCCGCACCGTTGCGGTACAACACGGCGGCAATATTGTAGCTGCGTTTTTGAATCTTGAGGTTCTCATACGCGATGCGCAACTGCTCCTCGGTAGTGCGAACCACGCTGTAGCTGTCTACCACGCCCGCCGTCAACAGAATCAAGGCCGTATCATAAGCCGCAATCGATGCCAGATAAGCGGCATCCGCAGACTCGATACCTCGGCGGAAACGGCCCCAGAAATCAATTTCCCAGGAAATGTTGGCACCCAGGCCGTATTGCCAGAAATCTGAAGTGACACCCGTATTGTCCGCCGGCGAAATCCGGGTCGCCTCACCCACCGCGATCTGGGTTTGGGGATAAAGCAGGCCCGTGGCAATACCCAGTTGTGCGCGGGCTTCCAGAACGCGCAAGCCGGCAATTTCCAGGGTGTTGTTGTTCTTTTGCGCCAGTTCGACCAGTTGGTTCAGTACCGGATCGTTGAATACACGCCACCACGCCACCAACTCATTGGGGCTTGATTGCAGACCCTGTTCAAGCGATTGAGACCATTCGGTCGAAGCATCGGGTTCAAGCTTGACGAAGTCCGGGCCAACCATGCAGCCCGCCAGCACCAGGGTGATAGCTGGCACCAGGATCAGCTTGTGGCGACGGAACAACTTAGCCAAAACGTTCAGCCCTCGTCTTTTTGTGTTTCTCCGTAGGCCAGCCACGCCATAAACAGCTCAAAACCCAGGGCCAGGACGACCGCGCCGACAAATAACCCGATCACACCATCCAGGATCGCACCACCGATAGCGCCAATCAGTATTACCAGCATGGGTGTCGCCACCCCGCGACCCAATAGCAACGGTTTTAGCCATACATCACTCGAACTGACTATCAAGGCATAAATAGCAAAAATGATCGCGGGCGTGGTATCCGCAATAGTAAACACATAGGCCGCAACGAAACCCATTACGAGGATAGGTGGAAGCTGTACTATCGCTAGAACAAGCACTAACAGGGTCCATAAGCCCCAGGCAGGCACATCCATGATGTACATGCCGATGGCGCTCAATACCGCCTGGATCACGGCGATCCCGATTACACCTTGCGCAATACTGCGAATGGTATCGCGTGAAAGGCAGGTATAAGCGACACCCTCTTTATCATTAATCAGTCGCGAGAACAGCCTTACGGTAAAGTTATAGGCGCCGGCTGCATTTGCCATTAGAATACCCGAGATAATAATCGAGAAAATAAATATCAACACCGTGCTGCCGGCACCGGCTGCGGTGGTAACTATTTGACCACTGAACTTTTGCAGTTGGGGTTTGTATTTGTTAACCGTTGCATCGAGATTATTTGATGCCTCTGTCCATACCCCGTAAACCTCATCACCGATTAATGGCCAGTCTTTCACAGATTCTTTGGGCGGATTCACCGTGAGTGTTCCCTGTTCATACTTGTCGACGACTGCTTGTGCCGTATCGACCAGCGAACCGGAAATCATGACCGTGGGAGTGATCACTATTGCCAGGGCGAGTACGATATAAACTGATGTAGCAAGTTTGTTTTTGCCGCCCAATGCTGATTTCAGCCTGGAGAATAACGGATAAACCGCGACCGCAATAATCACACCCCACATAACCGGCAGGATGAAGGGTTTGACGATGAGCAAACACCAGACGGCGAGTAATGTTATCAGGCCGAGGCGTATAGCCACTTCAATCGAACTTGGTATTGCGCCGGAACCGTTGCGTTCTGATGAATCAACCATAGGTGCCCCTCATTGTTGATATGACATTCTTAAGAATAAAATAATCGATCAGATTGCAGTTGATTTCCGGCACGTGTGCCAGTAATTTCAGAATTATACTGGACAAAAGGCAACCCGTATATAAAACACAGGGAATCTTAATAACAACAATAGCTTTCCAGTAGCACAGTCCTGCACATCATTGCACATTGGGAGACTTACAAACTTTATTAACAAGTATCATTCCCTGATGGAGAGGGAGACACACGAGAAACTCAAACTCATGACCAGCCAGCCGGGATGTGAGAGCGTAAAACAGTAAAGCTGTCCCCAAGCGATGGCTTGACTGAATTACAAATGAAGAATTGTGGTAGTTATGGTCGGTAGCGGATCAACCGCAATGTTTTCAGGTAGGTAAGGCTCTCGCCCCCGAGATTATTGCTATCTGACTTGATGCCAATCGCTATTAGCTCACCCGGATCCTTCTGACCAAAAACTTTCTGAAAAATGGTTTTCACAGGAAAAATGCTTGTTTCGTAGCCCTCAATCTCAGGCCTGTCAGGCAGCATATAAAAGCGAATCGTGTCAGGCTCCCGTTCGGATTTGACCACCGTTCCCGCGGCATGGGCCGCACTATCTGTCAGGGCCAGATGAAACAGGCCATCTTTTGTTTCGAAACTTAGAAAAATCCTCAGGGGGGCATCCTCTTTGTCTTTCTGATCTAAACCCGCACCCGTTGGTTGTACCTTGACCAGGTAAGCAAGTTCTACAACCAAAGCATCTCCAACAGTCAGGGCAGGCTCAAAGGGGTAGATGATATGGGAACTAGAACTTTTCTCTTGTAGTACCAGGCATGGCTGGGTATCACCCGCGCAAGGACCAATTCGCCAGTACTTGGGCCGACGTTTGAAAAACAAATAGGAAAAAGGCTGAAATCCTTTCGCTTCCATCCATGCTGGAAAGGCTTCCGGTCTCACTTCCCGGGATTCAGTTGCAAGATCTAGACGCCAAACCTCTGTGTCACCAGATACAGGGCTGGATACCATTATCATAAAGATGCCAGTACTGACCGCATTAAGAAGTCTTTGTGGATGAAACAGTATGAATGGCTCCCTTTGGTAAATTCCCCAGGGTGAATTATGATTTCACTGAAGTATGGGATTGCATTAGCGTTTACCCGACCTTGGGTAGTAAACCAAATAAGCTTTACCTGTATCAGTTAGAAGCATAAGAGTCATCCTAATCAAGTCTAAATTATTTAAGTATTCTATATTACTAAACTTTATAGTTTTATTTGGCGAAGAGGAGCAAACGTGGTTGCCAGCGAAAGCGCAGCTTTTACCCACGCGAGCCGGTGCCGCGTGCATCATCCGTACATCGGCAGCAACTCAGAGCACGCGGAAAGCGCTCACCGGCCGGGGTCATTGCTTCAGATAGACTGCCCTCACCCTTCGCCCTTAGGGCGTTCAAATTTGCTCCCGATAATTTCGTCGGCCAGCCCCGGCATCTTTCCCAGACATCAAATTCTAAACAGAGTCTGAAAAAACTGAATGCACACAAAACTGCCTACAGCCCCAAATGCAGACTATTCCTTTTATACTCAATGACTTAGAATAATTCCGAAAAGTTTTAACTTATGTATATATAAGCCCAAGGACATATGTAAGACAAATATTAGGGTGGTATAATATGTATTAGCTGGCGGCCATTCTCTTTACCCCCATGAACTCCGCCTTGAATTTTTGGTCTCTATCGCTATTCCTCTTTTAGATGTGAGAACTAGTCGATAGATTCCAGTAGGTGATTCTGGTTAGGATTTATGCGGAAAACTGTTTTCTCAATTCTTGTGCTTGGCGCAGCGTCTCTGGCGTTGATACTCAATGCCTGCGTGCCCCAGAAAAACCTCCTCGAACAGGTAAAGGACAGCGGTGAACTCCGCGTTCTGACCCGTAACTCGGCCACCACCTATTACATAGGACCCCATGGCCCCACTGGTCCGGAATACGATCTGGTTCAGGCCTTTGCCGACCACCTCGGGGTATCAGTTAAACTTGTCGTTGAAGACAACCTGCAGGATATCCTCAACAAAGTTAGCAATGGCGACGCACATATTGCCGCCGCCGGCCTGACTGTCACGGATGAACGACAGAAATTCGTTCGTTTCACCCCGCCCTACCAGAACATCACACAGCAGGTGGTTTATCGCCAGGGTAGCGGAAAGCCCCGCTCTATTGATGACCTGGCAGATGGTTTCCTCGAAGTTCTGGCAAATAGCAGTCATGCCGAGCGCCTGATGGAACTCCAACAGGATTATCCCGAGCTTAGCTGGATGGAAACGGATGACATGAGCAGCGGTGAACTCATGACCCTGGTCGTGGAAGAGCTTATCGATTTCACCGTCGCTGATTCCAACGACGTCGCTCTGATGCGTCGCTACCATCCGGAAGTTCGCGTGGCTTTTAATATATCAAAGCAACAGGAATTAGCCTGGGCCATGCCAATAACGGAAGATGACAGCCTCTATCAGGCTGCCGTCGACTTCATAACGTCCATCAAGAAAAATGGTGAACTGGACAGTATGCTGGCGCGGCATTACGGTTATATCCGCAACTACAATTATGCCGGTACGCCTACTTTCATGCGCCATGTCGAGCGCCGCCTACCCACCTATGTGGAGCAGTTCAAGACGGCCGCCAAGGCCAATGATCTTGACTGGCGCCTGGTAGCTGCCGTGGCCTACCAGGAATCTCTCTGGAATCCGCTGGCCGTGTCTCCCACTGGTGTGCGCGGCATCATGATGTTGACCAAGGTGACCGCTGCGGAACTTGGGGTAAAGGAACGGACAGATCCGACTGAAAGTATTGATGGTGGAGCCCGCTACCTGCGAACCTTATTTGACAAGTATACGGAGCTACCGGAGCCGGACCGCACCTGGTTTACCCTGGCATCCTACAATGTTGGTTATGGGCATGTGAAAGACGCGCAAAGGCTGACAGAAAAAAGTGGCGGTGATCCCACCCTATGGACAGATGTGAAACAAAGACTCCCGCTATTAAGCAAATATAAATGGTTCCGCCAAACCCAATATGGTTATGCGCGGGGTCATGAACCGGTGAAATATGTCGAAAACATTCGCAGTTACTATGACATTCTGCGCTGGCATATCGATCGCGAAAAACCACGCAACAAGCTCAATCCCATTATGGCGTTCTCTTCACCGGCGCTGTAAGTTTTTCTCGCGCGCTTTTTATTGCGCCAGCAATTCCTCTTCCATCGACAAGTACACCTGATAGGCGTTTCTTCGATTGGCGG
>JAHEIJ010000164.1 GCA_024639445.1 Gammaproteobacteria bacterium | reverse complement strand
TTGTGCCGCATGCTCGGGCGAAGTTGACCAGACTATCGAACAGTAACCCTCGGTGAGAGGTAAAAATGCCAGGGGGCCGGTAGTCAGAAAACGTTGCCAGGCGGTTTCCTGGTGAAACAGTTCCGGTTTCACCCAGGTAACCAGTGCCACCTGGTCATAGTCCCAACCCTTGACGCTGATCCCCGCCTGACGCCGTACCCAGGAGTGAGCCCCGTCGGCCCCCACCAGCAAGCGGGCTTGCAGTTCAGTGCCATCCTCCAGGATTAAACTGGCTTCGGTCTCGTTTAAAATCATTGCCTTCGGCTGTACCGGCCAGAACGGAGCCACATTTTGTTGTTCCGCCAGGCCCGTATGCAGGCCTTTAACGATGACCCGGTTCTCGATGATATGCCCCAGATCAGGTTCACCGATGTCGGCACTATCGAAGTGAATGACACCATCGCCGCCGGCATCCCACACATGCATGTCCCGATAGGGACTGATGCGTTCCGCCTGCATCAGGGGCCAGACACCCAGCGACTCAAAAATATGTTGTGAGGCCCGAGTAATAGCACTGACACGAAGATCGTAACCATCTTGGGACCATTCGAGTTGCGGTGCGTGTGTATCGACCAGTGCAACCTTGAAGCCTTGACGCCCCAGCGCTAGCGCTAATGCCGCCCCCACCATGCCGGCACCCACCACTATGACGTCAAAGCGCGGCGGCTTGCTCATAAACGTAATCCCCGTGCCAGGCGCGGCAACTTACCACCCAATCCCATGGCATGGCGTGCCAGCACATGTTTGACCGGCGGCAGAATATCGACCAACGCCAGCCCGATATTACGTGCCAGCGCCAATGGCGGAAATGCGGTTGAAAAGGCGCGCACCAGGCCGTCGGTAAACAAGGCGGTTTCCAGTTGATCACGCCGACGCCATTTGGCGTAGGTTTGGAGTAACGCCAGGTCACCGGGATCCTGTCCTTGTCTTACTCCGTCCAGTACCACCTGCGCCAGGGCGGCAACATCACGCAGCCCCAGATTGAAACCCTGACCGGCAACCGGGTGCAAGGTATGGGCCGCATTTCCGATAATGGCCAGGCGTTGGCGCACATGTTCACGGCTTTGCATCCAACCCAAGGGATAAACAAAACGTTCACCCGCTTTAATAAAATGGCCAGCCCGTACACCAATGCGTTGCTGCAATTGGGTAAGAAAGGCCGCATCATCCAGCCGCAACACCGCATCGCGTTCACGACTCTTTACGGTCCAGACCAGGGCAAAAATGTTTTCATTTCCTTCCGGGTCCCGGCTCGGCAATAACGCCATGGGGCCCGATGAGGTAAAGCGTTCATACGCGACGCCTTCATGGGGTCGGTCCATGGCGACGTTGGCGATCACGGCATGTTGATCGTAGCCCATGCGAAATGTCTTGATGCCGAGGAGTTGACGCGTTACCGAGTTACCACCATCAGCCGCCACCAATAAGCGCCCGGTTATACTCCGGCTGGATTGCTTTTCAGAAATTTCCACACTGGCACGAGTTGGTTCAATATTCACCTGGGTCACTTGTGCCGGACAAATGAACTGTACATTACTAAAGGTATGCATGCGCTCATGTAACACCTGGCCCAATAGGCGGGTTTCCGCCACGTAGCCCAGCGCTTCCACCCCTTCGGTTTGACAGTCCAGATGACTGGAACCGGCATGACCGCGATCGGAAACATGAATGCGTCGAATTGGTGTTACCCCACGTTGCGCGATTTCATCCCATAAACCCAGGCTGTTAAAAATCTGGCGTGAGCCATACGCCAGTGCCAGGGTACGGGCATCAAAACTGGGCTGGCTGTCCGATTCAAACCGTGTGGCCTCAATCACCGCGATCTTCAGGGGGCTGTTGCCAAGGGCACAGGCAAGACTGGCACCGACCATGCCTCCGCCGACAATAATCAAATCAAAATCGGTGTTGTCGTTGTGCTCGTTCATATCAACCTGAGGCCATTAATGCCTCGATATCTTCCGGCTGCTTCGGTACACCGTCGGTCAGCACCTCACAACCTTCTTTGGTGACCAACACATCATCCTCGATGCGAATCCCGATGTTCCACCACTTCTTGGCTACGTTGTCATTACCACCCGCCACATAGATCCCCGGCTCCACAGTCAGGGTCATACCCGGCTCCAGCAGGCGCCATTCATCTGCTACCTTGTAATCCCCCACGTCATGCACATCCATCCCCAGCCAATGGCCAGTGCGGTGCATGTAAAACTGTTTATAGGTTTCCTTTTCGATTAACTTGTTCACCGAACCTTTCAGCAACCCAAGCGATACCATACCTTTCGTCAGGACCTTCACTGCCGCCTCATGGGGATCATTCCAGTGATTGCCCGGTTTGACCTGTTCAATCGCGGCATGCTGCGCCTCCAGCACCAGCTCATACAGGCTACGTTGTGCCCGGCTGTATTTGCCATTGACCGGGAATGTGCGCGAGATGTCAGCCGCATAACAATCATATTCCGCCCCGGCATCAATCAGTAACAGATCGCCATTTTTCAATACTGCCCTGTTTTCAACGTAATGTAGTACGCAACCATTAACTCCACCACCGACGATCGAGGCATAGGCAGAGGAAGGTGCGCCTTCCATCATAAAGGTATGCAGTAATTCCGCCTCGATCTGATACTCCTTCATCCCGGGGCGACAAACCTGCATGGCGCGACGATGGGCATTGACCGAAATTGCCGCGGCACGCCGCATGGCGTTTATTTCAGCACTACTCTTGAACAGCCGCATCTCATGCAAATGATGATCAAGCGAAACAAACTCACCCGGTGTATGAATACCGGCGCGCGCCTGCTTACGTAAACGATTGACCCAGCCAATTAATTGTTGATCGAAATCGGGGTTTGCACCCATGGTATAGAAAACCCGCTCCTTGTCTTCCAGCAGGCCGGGCAAAATGTCGTCAATGTCTTCAATGGGAAACGAATCATCTGCACCGTATTGGCTCACCGCTCCTTCCTGGCCGGCGCGCGGTCCGTTCCAGATTTCCATTTCCTTGTCGTTTTCACGACAGAACAGGATGTACTCTCCATGGGCCCGACCTGGCACCAACACCGCCACCGATTCGGGTTCCGCAAAACCGGTCATGTAATAAAAATCGCTGTCCTGACGGTAGTCATACTCCACATCACGATTGCGAATTCGTACCGGTGCCGCCGGCAGGATGGCGACCGATTTCTCGCCCATCATCTCCATGAGCTGTTTGCGACGACGTGTAAATTCTTTCGGGGTCATGGCGGCATTATGCCAGAAATCAATCAGTCCATATAAAAGGTGTCTTAGTGGAGTTGGGTATCCGGAGAGGCGGACGTATTTTCAGGCTCTGCCCGTAATTCTTCACGAAATAACTGCACCCCGACACGCACATACTCCACCAGCTCCATGTAGGCGGCCTCGTCCTCATCTTCATTATCCAGCTCGAAATTCTCCGCCCGGGCAATATTGAGAAAATCCTCCACAATCTCTGGTAGTTCCCCGGGTAAGGCCTGAATATCGGTCACACCCGCATGGCTGATCCCAAATAGAAAACCCTGACACCAGTTAGCAAGGGCTTCGATGCGGGCCGCCAGACCTGCCTCATCATCGGGCAGCAGCAGTTGAAACCCAAAGTCCTCACTGCCCAACGCCGCCTGGCTGTGGTCCAGCAACACTTGAAACAGTTCGCGGGTTAGTGGTGACAAATTTGACGGGTCACTTTCGGGCAAACTTACCATTAACCAGTCCTGCAGTTGCAGTCGGTCACAGGTACAAAGCAACCCACATAATTGGCCATGAAATTCGGCAGTGTTGAACTCGGCCGGGACGCCCTGAAGGGCATCATTGACCTGGTCATAATCGGGAAGTGGCTGGCTCATGGAGGATTACACCGTAAATTGGCATCGGGATTAAGGAATATTTCAGGATACGTCATTTCAGTATCGGGTTGGCCAATTTTACACCCTACTATCTAAATAAATAGGGACTTTTATCCCTGTGGCAAGCATAAGGATCGCAACACAAAATGGCCTGATCTGGCGGAATTGGGGCGCAGTCCTGATATCAACCGTTGACCCTGTGTGCTGGCGGCTCTATATTAAATGCTCATATGCAATCGGCATTCCCATAACATCAATAACTTAATTGCCAATGGACGACCTGGATCTGAAAAAACTTGAAACCCGCGTTGATGAACTCATCAAGGCGGTGGAGCGACTGCAGCAGGAAAACAAAACTCTGCGCGATAGCCAGACCCACTTGATTACAGAGCGGACTGATTTGATTGAAAAAACTGAAATGGCCCGTACCAAGGTAGAGGCCATGATCAAACGTCTAAAAGCATTGGAAAATGAGTAATACTAGTGAAACTAAAACCGTCACGGTAACCATTCTGGACAAGGAATACATGGTCACCTGTCCTGAAGAGGAACACCACGACCTGATACGCTCGGCCGATTTTCTGGACCGAAAAATGCGTGAAATCCGCGATGGCGGCAAAATCATCGGATCCGATCGCATCGCTGTCATGGCGGCCTTGAATATCTCTCATGAGCTACTGACGCGGAACAGCGAGAGCGGCAATATAGACAGCTCGGTCGGCCAACGCATCAAAGGTCTCGAGGCCAAGATCGAGGACGCGCTCTATCGGAGCCGTCAGTTGGAAATCTGAGGCGTTTTTTACCTTGAACCCGGTGTCAACGGCACATATGTTCTTGTTAGAAGACCTTGATAACAGTTAATGGGCACCCCTGCGGTATTCGATAGCAGATCGGGATATTCTTGAGCCGTAAACCATCCCCTGGGAGCCGATGTACGGCATTGTGTGCATGTCCGCTCGTACGGAAAGCCTGATATGCCTATGACGCGCCCACCTTGAACCCCAGGTTCAAGACGAAGATCGCAACGGTACAGGTGGGGGTGCCCACCCTTAAACTTCCATGGCAGATAAAAATCAGCTCCGACAGGAAATGCGCCAACGTCGACGTGCGTTATCGCACACCGAACGTTCGCACGCTTCCTATGCCCTGGCCGAGCATGTAGCCGCTTCACGGCTATTTCAGACAAGCCAACGTATCGCCTTCTATCTTCCTAATGACGGCGAAATTGATCTGCAACCCCTGATCGAGTATGCCTGGCAGGTAAACAAGCAATGCTTTTTACCAGTTATCGGACCGCGTAACAGTCGCCGACTATGGTTCCTTTCCTACAGGGAGGACGTTCGGCTCCAGGTAAACCGATTCGGTATCCCGGAACCCGTACATCATCCCGGTAAACGCCAGTTCAAACCCCATGCACTGGATCTGATCCTGTTACCGCTGGTGGCTTTTGACAAAAACGGGCATCGCCTTGGCATGGGCGGTGGATTTTATGACCGCACTCTTGCTTTCCTTGCACATCGCCATCGTTGGCGTAAACCGCATTTGCTCGGTACGGCTTATCAATTCCAGCAACTCAAAAAATTACCAACCCAACCCTGGGATATCCCCCTTGACGCTATTGTCACGGAAAAAGGCCTGATACAGGTATAATTCCCATCGGTGCAGCGTTATAAAAATTGAATTTAGACCGGAATACTCTTTTTTCATCACAAATCAGCGGAGACAAGCATGCAATACTGGCTCATGAAGTCTGAACCGGATGTCTTTGGCATCGACGACCTGGCAAATCAGCCCAGGAAAACCGAACACT
>JAHEIJ010000163.1 GCA_024639445.1 Gammaproteobacteria bacterium | reverse complement strand
GCGCTGGGGATTCCACTCGATCAACTTAATAAAGTTTTCCTTGGTCACTTGCACCTGGATCACGCCGGTGATTTTCCTGCTTTATACTTTACTGGTCCGGTGAATAACCGCCTGGTTCCGATGCGCGTCTGGGGCCCCAGCGGGGTGAAGCCTGAATGGGGCACCAAGTCGTGGATGAATTACATGGAAAAGGCCTGGGCCTGGGAATCAGCAAGCCGTGGTAGTGCTGTTGATCCACGTGGTCTCAAACTGGAAGTAAACGAGTTCGACTGGATGGCGGTGAATAATGTTATCTATGATGAAAACGGCGTTAAAATCCGCACCCTTCCTGCGATCCATGGTGATCAGTCCGTGAGTTTTATCCTCGAATGGAATGGCCTCAAGTTTGCCTTTTCCAGTGATACTCTACCCACTAAATGGTGGCGTGAACATGCGAAGGGTGTCGATCTATCAGTCCATGAGTGCTTTATTCCACCGCAGATGATGATAGAAAAATATGGTATGACACCATCGGAAGCGTTTTTTGTCGGGACACAGGGCCATACCTCCGCGCAGGCTTTTGGCAAAATCATGTCGCTCACCAAACCGCGCCAGGCTGTGTGCTATCACTTCCAGAATGATTTCAATACCGCGCCAGCCGTCGAACGCGCGGTTCGTGAAACCTATGATGGACCGCTCGATCTGGCACAGGATTTCATGGTCTGGAACGTCACCAAGGACAGTATCCGCACCCGTATGGGTATCCCGAACGAAGAGTCATTCCCGGCACCAGTACAACGCACCAAACAGCCACCGGATTCCATGAACGCTTACAAATGGACCGAGTTCAGTTTGTCAGGCGTAGAACCGGAGTCGGCAGCGGCCACAAATGCGCTCATTGAAGCATTTAATAAGAAACACGCAACCGACATCAAACCGTCATTGACTGGATTGCCGTTTCAGAAGAAATAGAACGCTATAATAGAAAACGTAATGTGGGCCAAATTATTTGGCCCACAATCCTCATGACATAAATAGCTAATGTTGTATTTCTATAAAGATAGATCCTACTTCGATATTTTGTTTATTACCGAGTTGTGACAGACTGCCCAGGTGTTGGAGATTTAGGGCTCACGGCCTAGTTTTTCTATGAGATGGGAAACTCGTTTTTCTAGTGATTCATGATTCGGATTTTGCTTTAATGCTTCCAGATAAAAGTATATTGCCTCTTGTTCCTGTCCAACATCCGATAGCGCATCTCCCATCTCAATATAGGCGACAGTGAGTTGTCTGTTAATCGAAATCGACATCTGTAAATCAGAAAACGCTTCTTTGTAATTATTTTTCATCCGAAATGCATTACCTCTAACATAGTAAGCGTTCGCAAGGTTATCACCGGTTTCAATTGCGTCAGTTGAATATTTAATAGCATTTTCATAATCCTCCTGAAACACATAAAATTGCGCTAGCTCCCTATAAATAACTCCCTTCCGCCAAATATTCAGCTTTAACGCAGACCTAAGAAGTTGAACTCCTACTTCAGGTTTGTGATTATATTGGTAATGTCTAGCAGCTGATACATAGACTCTCGAAGTATGTGGATGGGATTTCATTGCTTGTATATAATATTTTTCTGATTCACTCGTTCTATTATTTAAATCAAGCACTTTTGCTATACCAAGTTGCGCAACCATATTATCCTCACTCACTTCTAAAGTGTGAAAAAAAAGTGTGTAGGTGTCTCTCCATAAAGAAGCCTGCGCATGCGCCAAATAGGTTAGAGTTAAAATACCGAAAATCACAAATATCTTTATCGTTTTATCAGAAAAGTATTTTCTGCTTTTACTGAAAAGGGCTATTACAATGATTAACAACCCAATATTCGCAAGGTAACTATATCGATCTGCATAAGCATGTCCTCCAGTCTGAAAAATACCACTCATTGGCGTGGAAACAATCAAATAACAAAACCAACCAAAAAACAGATATTTGTATTTATCTCTAAATATATATAGCAAGACCGTAACTACAACTAGTGACATAAATGCCAGTATAGCTAGCAGCAACGGCGTCTCTTTTGGGTAAGGATAAAATGGAATCAGATTATAAGGCGCCAATGTTTTTATTGGGTAAAACCAGTAGGCCAGAGGAATATTTGAAATTATAATATCTGCAGGCATTGCAGCAGAATACCCCAATGCCCCAGTAGAAAATTGCGCATAATAATTAATACCCCCAAAAATCAAGGCAAGAATAAAATATGGCATTATTTCAATTACATTTTCTATTAAATATTTATAATTTCGATTTTCCTTCTCTGAAGAAAAGAAAACATAATCTACAAGTATTAATACAATAGGCAATGGGGCAATAATCACTTTAGCCATCAGGCCAAATATAAACGCACCGATTGAAAGCAAATAGTAATGCCGTGCTTTCTTTGCCTTGTAAAAAATGTACCATAACAACGACAAAAACATGAATAAGGTGCTAAGCAGATCTTTTCTTTGCGAGAGCCAGGCAACCGACTCAACATGTTGTGGGTGCACAATGAACAGGATGGCCAATATCAACGACAGTGAATGCTTGTTTGATAATTTAAAAGCAATAAAAAACAACAATATGCCATTAACGCTATGCAATATAATGTTGGTCAGATGGTACCCACCAAACCAATTTCCATAAATGCTCGCATCTGCAATGTACGACCAGATTGTAAGCGGTGCCCAATTAGAATTTAAAAAATAGGTAACCGACCAGACAAAATTGGAATAAGTGAACCCTTCAAGAAAATGCGGATTACTACTAATGTAGGCAGGATCATCATAGTCAATCAGACCAAAACCGAGCGTCTGACCATAAATAATAAACGCAGCCAGAATGATTAGTAGACATGAAAATATATTTATGTACGGCTGACGCTGTATCTTTGTAATTATATTATTCTCCATGCCAGTCACTTTCCAAAATCTTGTCCGGATTTGTTTTATCGATTACAAAGGTCGCCTGGCGGAAGAAAATAGTTTGAAATAGTTATCGGTTGTTTCTGCCGCAATGGTTTCGACATCAATATTGCGCAACTCGGCAATTTTTTCCGCCACATAGCGAACGTATGCCGGCTGATTGGACTTGCCGCGATAGGGCATCGGCGCCAGATAGGGTGCGTCGGTTTCGACCAGCATGCGATCCAGCGGCATTTTCCTGGCAACGTCTTTGAGTTCCCTGGCACTGTTAAAGGTGACGATGCCGGAGAACGAGATATGGAAGTTCATGTCCATCGCGGCTTTGGCGGTATTCCAGTCTTCCACAAAACAATGCATCACCCCGCCCGCTTCGGCGGCATTTTCTTCTTTTAATATTTTTAACGTATCCGCAGTGGCATCCCGCATGTGAATAATCAGCGGCTTTTTAGTTTGTTTCGCTGCGGCGATGTGCTGGCGGAAGCGTTCCCGCTGCCATTCGAGGTCCCCTTCACTGCGGAAATAGTCCAGCCCGGTTTCCCCAATCGCCACCACCTGCTCGTCCTGTGCCAATGCCACCAATCGATCACAGTCAGGCTCCTCGCCTTCATGTTCGTTCGGGTGCACGCCGACTGAGGCGGTGATGAAGTCATACTGGCGGGCCGGTGTGAGGACATCTTCCAGGTGTTCGAGATCGATGCAGACACATAACATGTGCCCTACTCCATGTTCGCGTGCATTGTTAAGTGCACCTTCGAGTTTGCCGTCGTAAGGCGTTAAATCAAGGCGGTCAAGGTGACAATGGGAATCAACAAGCATCATAGGCTGAGAAGCAATATAAATGAAATTTGGGAATTAGATCCAGGGAGAATCAGGATAATTGTATCCTGTAAGAAATTAAAAACTTATATTACCAAGAAATAACAGAATTAAATAGCATATGTATAAATTGTTTTTTTCTTTTGCTTTTCCTCATCCCTTGTCGCTCGTTCCTCGTCCCTTTTCTTTTGTCCCTCGTTCCTCGTCACTATCTTTACATGGTATGAGTTTGACGATCGGACTTTAATGCTCCCGCAAGATAGGTTTCGATTTTGGTGCGGGCATTGCCATGGTCCTGGCCACTGAACTGTACGCCGATACCGGTAGCCCGGTTGCCTTGAGCACCTACAGGCGTAACCCAGACAATTTTGCCGGCCACGGGCAGTTTTTCCTTCTCTTCCATCAGGGTTAACAGCATGAAAACTTCGTCACCCAGTTTGTACTTCTTGTTGGTCGGGATAAACAATCCGCCGTTTTTGATAAACGGCATATAGGCCGCATACAAGGCGCTCTTATCCTTGATGCTGAGAGAGAGTATTCCTTGTCGACCCGCTGGCGTTGCCATAATGTATCCTCTACTGTTACTTAGCCTGTCCTGACAGCTTGTTTCTGGGTATATTACTCCAGTACAACAGGATTCCTTCCATCAGGGTCTGGGAGTTGACCTGACTGTGCGTCAACTTAATCGTTTCCAGTACCCGATCCAACAGTCCATATAAGCGTGTTAAGTCTAACTCCTGAGCCAGTTTCTGCAAAGTGGCTTTGGCATCTTCATTCGTCAGCCGATCCGCGCTGCCGCTGCGAAGCCGAATCATGTCAGCGACCCAGCCATACACCCAGCTTATCGGCAGATGTAGATCAGGCTTGACCCATTCTGCGGCCAGTTTGACCGGGTCGGCTTTGCCAACAGCCAGTTCCTGCCAGCCTTGCAGCAGGCTATTGCGGCGCGCTAGCTGTTCAGTCGCCAATGCCTCTGCCGCCAAAGGTGCGCCACCCGCCAATCCCAGTAGCACGGCCGCATCCCGGGGATTATCCAGCTGTACCGCCAGCCAGGCTTGCGCCATTTCCACCGGGGGGAGTGCCAGTCGCAAAGACTGACACCGGCTACGAATCGTGGCGGGCAGAAAGGATGGCCGATCGGTGATGAGCAACAACACGGTGTCTGCCGGCGGTTCTTCCAGGGTCTTCAACAAGCTATTGGCGGCCGCAATATTCATGGCGTCGGCGGGATTCAGGATCACCACCCTGTAACGACCGTAATGACTGCTGAGCGACATTTTTTCAATCAGGGCCCGGATCTGATCGATCTTGATCACCTTTGAGTCTTCTTCCGGACTGATCCGAAATAAATCAGGATGAGTTTCCGCCGCATACAGCGAACAGGCATGGCACTGGCCACAGGCCAAACCGTCAGCTTGCGGTTCGGCGCATAACAAGGACTGGGAAAAGACATTGGCCAGCTGCTGTTTGCCAATCCCGACCGGTCCACTGATTAACAGCGCATGTGCCAGACGCCCTTGTGCTCGACGTTGTTGCAAGTCAGCAAAGACATCAGCTTGCCACGGATAGAGTTCGTTCATGGGCCCAGTATCTTATGCAGTATGCCCGCGATGTTCGCCTGCACAACATCCAGTGCCGGTGAGGCATCGATCACATGGATCCGTCCCGGTTCCAATTTCGCCCGTGCCAGATAGGTTTCCCGCACACGCTCGAAGAAAGCATGCTGTTCCTGTTCAAACCGATCCGGTTCACTACGGGCACCGGCCCGTTGCAAGCCGTCTGCCACCGGCATGTCCAGTAATAAGGTATGATCCGGGCGCAGCTCCCCTTGTACCCAGTCTTCCAATAGCTGAATACGTTCCATGGGCACTCCGCGACCGCCACCCTGATAGGCATAAGTAGCATCGGTAAACCGATCACACAGCACCCACTGCCCTGCCTCCAATGCGGGCAGTATCACTTCGGCAAGGTGTTGTG
>JAHEIJ010000162.1:826-5738 GCA_024639445.1 Gammaproteobacteria bacterium | reverse complement strand
AATAAATCGGCAAAGCTGGACAAACGTGACTCGGTGTAACGCATGGCGGCAAACGATTTCGGATCATCGGGGGAACCCCAGTTGCCCTGTCCCTCCAGCAAGGGATAACGATAACTGAAAGGTTGCGCCATCAATACCATGGCTTCATAACAAGCAGAATCACCATGGGGATGGAACTTGCCCAACACATCACCGACTGTGCGGGCCGATTTCTTGAATTTACTGCCCGCTTTCAGACCGAGCTCTGACATGGCGTAAACAATGCGTCTTTGCACCGGCTTCAAGCCGTCGCCGATATGTGGCAGGGCCCGATCCAGAATCACATACATGGAATAGTCCAGGTAGGACTTTTCCGTAAATTCCTTCAGGGGTAATAATTCGATATTGTCGTCTGCGGGCACTGTTGCCATAACGCTATGCTTCCATCAATAAACTTCGGTTAACTGTTTCTGGTTTAACGCTGAAATGTTTTTATACTTCCGCAAGGTCACCTTTCTTCTCCAGCCACTTTTTGCGATCCGCCGAACGCTTTTTCGCCAGTAACATATCCATCATCTGTGGCGTACCGTCACCGGATTTGATCGTCAAACGTGCAAGTCGCCGGGTATCCGGGTCCATGGTTGTTTCACGTAATTGCAGGGGGTTCATTTCACCCAGGCCTTTAAACCGGGTCACTGATACTTTGCCTTTGATCTTTTCCGCGGCGATGCGATCCAGAATGCCTTGTCGTTCGGCATCGTCGGTCGCATAGAACAGTTGCTTGCCCACATCGACACGGTATAACGGCGGCATGGCCACATAGACATGGCCCTCATCCACCAGCGGTTTAAAGTGGCGCAGGAACAAGGCGGTTAACAGGGTAGCGATATGGGCGCCGTCAGAATCAGCATCGGCCAGAATAATCACCTTGCCATAACGCAGCCCGGACAGGTTCTTGGAACCAGGGTCAACACCGATGGCAACGGAAATGTCATGGACTTCCTGCGAGCCGAGTACTTCGGCCGGTTCGACTTCCCAGGTATTCAGGATCTTGCCGCGCAAGGGCATGATCGCCTGGAACTCCCGATCCCGTCCCTGCTTGGCGGATCCACCGGCCGAGTCCCCCTCTACCAGGAACAATTCGGTGCGATCCGGATCCTGGCTGGAACAATCCGCCAGCTTGCCGGGCAACGCCGGACCCTGGGTGATTTTCTTGCGCACAACCTTGCGCCCGGCCCGCATGCGGCTCTGGGCATTGTTTATTGCCAACTCGGCGATGCGCTCGCCTTCCTCGATATGCTGGTTGAGCCACAGCGCAAAAGCATCTTTCACCACCCCGGACACAAACAACGCACTCTCACGGGATGACAGGCGTTCCTTGGTCTGGCCGGAGAACTGGGGCTCGGTCATTTTGACCGACAGAATATAGTTCACCTTATCCCAGACATCCTCGGGACTGAGTTTAACCCCGCGTGGCACCAGGTTGCGGAACTCGCAAAACTCACGCACAGCGTCGGTCAGGCCGGTCCGAAGCCCATTGACATGGGTCCCTCCCAGGGGAGTGGGGATAAGATTGACGTAACTTTCGATTATATTGGCACTACCATCAGGTACCCACACCAAAGCCCAGTCCACGGCTTCATCGTTCCCGGCCATGCTGCCGACGAAGACTTCCTGCGGTAACTGTTCCGCACCGTTCAGCGCATCCAGCAAATAGGCCTTGAGACCATCCTCGTAATACCAGGTTTCGGTCTCAGCGGTTTTTTCATCCTCAAAATTGACGGTTAAGCCGGGACACAACACGGCCTTGGCACGCAGTACATGCTTGAGTCGCGGGATGGAAAATTTGGCTGAGTCAAAAAACTTGGGATCCGGCCAGAACCGCAGCGTCGTGCCGGTATTGCGTTGACCTACCGTACCAACGACTTCCAGCTTGGAAGCTCGCTCGCCATTAGCAAAGGCCATGTTGTATTCTTTACCGCCACGTTTTATCCATACCTCAAGGTGTTTGGACAAGGCATTGACCACTGACACACCGACCCCATGCAGGCCCCCGGAAAACTGGTAGTTCTTGTTGGAAAACTTACCCCCGGCGTGCAAGCGGGTGAGAACCACCTCCACTCCCGGTATTTTCTCTCCAGGGTGTTTGTCTACCGGCATACCACGACCATCATCACTGACTTGCAATGAGCCATCCTTGTAAAGAATAACATCGACCTTGCTGGCATAGCCGGCAATGGCCTCGTCGACACTGTTATCAATAACTTCCTGTGCCAGATGGTTGGGCCGCTCGGTCGAGGTATACATACCCGGGCGCTTACGCACCGGATCGAGCCCGGTTAATACCTCAATCGCTTCTGCCGTATAGGTTTCTTTACTCATGGATCGTAATCAACTTTGTTATTGTGAAAAACGACAATCTGAATGCTGTCTCTAGCCAGCATTGTACGGGTTTTGCCCGGTTCGGTAAAAACACAGTGCACAAAAAACCCCGGCATTTTGCCGGGGTCTGTCATCCATATCGACCCGTTGGTGCCACATAAACTAGAGTACGGAGCAATATATTGACCTGAAATACCTTCATTCAGTAACCGCTGGCCTATTTCGTACTCTGGAGTGGCTCAAGATCAACACCCAGGCGCTGCGCCACCTCTTCATAGGCTTCAATGACGCCGCCCAACCCCTGACGAAAACGATCCTTATCCAGTTTTTTGCGGGTTTCCGTATCCCACAAGCGGCAACCATCCGGTGAGAATTCATCCCCCAGCATGAGTTCACCCTGGTAACGACCAAACTCAAGTTTGTAGTCCACCAGTAACATACCGGCTTCGGCAAACAAAGCCTTAAGAATGTCATTAACCATATAGGTTAACGACTTCATTCGATCAATTTCATCCTGTGTTGCCCACCTGAAGGTAAGAATATGGGCATCGTTGATCATCGGATCATGCAGTGCGTCGTTCTTTAAGAAAAATTCGAAGGTTGGCGGATCCAAATCCAGCCCTTCCTCAATCCCCAGACGTCGACATAAACTACCAGCGCTAATATTCCGAACCACACATTCGATTGGTAACATATCGAGTTTCTTGAATAACGCTTCTTCTTCCGATAACAGCTCCTCAAAATGGGTTGGTACTCCGGCCGCCTCGAGTTTTTGCATAATAAAGGCATTGAATTTGTTGTTTACCATGCCCTTATGATCCAGTTGCTCGACCCTCTCGCCATCAAAGGCCGAGGTGTCATTTCGGAAATGCAGGATCAGTTTATTCGCATCGTCTGTGGTATATACGGTTTTTGCTTTACCTGAATAGAGTTCAGCCAGTTTTTTCATTGTCTTATTCCAGTGTTTAGTATCCAGGTCGATAGACCTGTCTCAGCTTCAAATTGCACGCCAGTCCAAACCGGATTCCTGTTGTGCCACAACAACCCAGTCCGTTTCGCAATTCAGCACGCCGCTCAACGCATCACGAGCTAACTCGGTGGTATTATTCTGTTCGCTTAAATGCGCCGCGACCAGATGTTGCAAGCGTTGCGTATCGAGTTGGGCTAATAATTCAGCGGCCTGATCATTGCTCAAATGACCAAAACGCCCCCCCACTCTGGCTTTAAGGGAATCAGGATAAGTACTATTCGCCAACATGGCCACGTCATGATTACATTCCAGCATTAACGCATCACAACCCGACAGTTGTTCTACTATATGGGCCGTAGTCGATCCGGTATCAGTCAGAACCCCCAGACGATTAGCCCCGTCTCCAAAGGCAAACTGGCAGGGTTCCCGCGCATCATGCGGCACCGGGAAGGGCTGCACTTCAATGTCACCGAGTTCGAGCGGTTGATGCACATCGATAAAGTGTAATGCCGGTAATTTACCCAGACCAACATGACTGGCCGTACCCCGGGTGGTCCAGACCGGTATCCCATATTTTCGCGCCAATGGACCGACGCCACGAATATGATCACCATGTTCGTGAGTAACCAGAATTGCGGTCAACCGTTCTGCTTCCAGACCCAAACGTTGCAGACGAATTTCGGTTTCTTTGACAGAAAAACCATTATCCAACAGCAAACAAGTCTTGTGCTTGCAGATCAGCGTAGCATTACCCTTGCTACCGCTGCCGAGGGATGCGAAGCGCACGCCGTGCTCTCTCAATGTAACTGTTGATAAAGAAGCTTGTTAAGCTTTTGCGCAGTGGCTGAATTATCCAACTGACCGCTTTGATCATGCAGACTCACCGTGGTGGTTTCTCCGCGCCTTTCCAGCTTCATGACAAAGGTCGTTGTTGATTTTTTATCTTCATCGCCACCAAACCACTTTGTCATCAAGCCGCTGTCTTCTGCTTTATGCTGCTCAACAAAGTCATCGCTCAGCTTCAGGTAATACAGACCCTCAGCACGGTTTCGATCTGTGACGATTAGCCCCAGGCGATCGATTGCCACACCGACACGGCGCCAGGTACGAGCAAAATTATCATTTACCACCACGATCTGGCCGTTGTTCACATCCTGTAATACGGCACGCTCAACTCGCGGTTTTGGTTTGGTCACCTGCTCCGCCTGTTTCTCGTCCATACCGCGGAATGCCAGAAACCGTAGTAACACTTCAGCCTCCAGTTCAGGATCATTTGCGCGCCAGCGCCAGACCCGGTTGATGTTTTCCCCCGAGTCATCTTCAATCACGTCTTCAAGCAAACCCTGATGAACAAGATACATTCGGGTTATGTTCGGGTCATCGGTTCGTTCCAGCCGGACCCGGTAGCGATCACGGAGACCGGCCACCACTGCGGCGCCGAATAAGGATTTCCAGAAACCAACATTTGAATAGGCCCGGTTTGACAACCAGTTGGTTTGCATCATACCGAGCTTGGCATCTTCATAACTGATTTCGAAACCCAGGCTTCGAAAGAACCCTTGTGACTCCTGCCAGATGACT
>JAHEIJ010000162.1:0-816 GCA_024639445.1 Gammaproteobacteria bacterium | reverse complement strand
GTAGGATTTAGGTGTTAGCGCCTGAGTATAAGGTTTAATAAATTACACACTCGCTGCCAATGTTTTCCGGTCGATCTTTCCAGTTCGGCCCATCGAATACCACCTTCCTGTTTCATCACTGCACCCGGAGTGCCTGGTAATAGGGCCGTATTTACTACCGCGGCTTGTTGACCCACTTGTTGTGAACCATATCTTGCCTGCTCAGGGGTCACCACCGGGATTGCCATGACATCACTGGTCTGAGGTTGAGTCAGCTCCGGCGGAACTTCTAACGACTGGTTATCGCGCCGGCCCTGACTGCTGTTTTTTTTGCCGCCAAACCAGGAACAACCACTAACTAAAACAAAAATCATAAGCAGACTGACTATCTTGCTGCTACGCAGAATCATTGACATCTTCATTTCCAGATAATTATTGTATGACTACAGCACACCGGCCTGTTGCAGGGCCTGGTGGACAATCGCTTGATGGGCTTCGGCTAACACGGTCAGAGGCAAGCGGATCCCATTCGAGATCATACCCATGTCATGCAAAGCCCATTTCACAGGTATTGGATTCGCTTCAACGAAAAGGTTCTGATGTAAGGGCAGCAATCGCTTGTTGATGGCCGCCGCCTTGTCCCGCTCGCCCGCCAGAGCGGCGGCACACATTTCATGCATATCTCGTGGTGCCACATTGGCCGTGACCGAAATATCACCCCGGGCACCCGCCAGGATCAATTCCATGGCAGTGGCATCATCCCCGCTGTAGACCTCAAAATCGTCACCACAGCGACGCATAATATCCTTGGCCCGTTCGATATCGCCCGTCGCTTCC
>JAHEIJ010000161.1 GCA_024639445.1 Gammaproteobacteria bacterium | reverse complement strand
CAGGCGACCGATTATCGCGGTCTGTTTTTCGTGTTAATGGGGCATCTTTCACCCCTGGATGGCATCGGTCCGGAGGATATCGGTCTGGATGAGTTGGCCAGGCGGTTGGATGAAGGGGAAATCAAGGAAGTGATCCTTGCGACTAATCCCACCGTGGAAGGGGAGGCGACCGCACACTATATTGCCGAGATGATTAATCGACGCGAGATCAAGGCCACTCGCATCGCCCATGGTGTGCCAATGGGCGGCGAACTGGAGTTCGTCAACAGCAGTACTCTGTCACAGGCGTTCACGGGGCGCTCGCAGATTTAAAAATCCATGCGCTCACTTCTGCGTGTCATCAATTCCTGGTTTCTTCCAGTGACACAAGAACACGCTGATAGCTGGCGTATCGTTGTGCGGAAATATCACCGTGTTTGACAGCTGCGGCTACGGCACAGCCCGGCTCTTTGCGATGCAGGCAATCGCGAAAACGACACTGTTCGGCATAATCCCGGAATTCACGAAAGCCTTCCGCTACCTGGGGTGGTGTGATTTGCCATAAGCCGAATTCCCGAATACCGGGCGAGTCGATCACCTCACCTTTATTTCCGGGTAGATGGTAAAGCCGGGCGGTGGTCGTGGTGTGGGTACCCTTACCGGTGGCTTGTGAGATTTCACCGACACGGGCTTCGGCATCCGGTAGAATCAGGTTAATCAGTGATGATTTTCCGACACCGGACTTGCCGACAATGATACTGGTTTTGTTGGATAGAAATGGCATCAGGGCATCAATGCCATGGGCTGTTTTACTGCTGGTCAGAATGACCGGGTAGCCGATCTTCTCATATGGCGCTAACTGTTGCTTAAACTCTGCGAGTTGGTCCTTTTCAAGCAGGTCAACCTTGTTAAAGATGATCAGAGGTTGAATACCCAGGGTTTCAGCGGTGATGAGATAACGATCGATCAGCCCCGTTGAAAATTCCGCCCCGGGGGAGGCCATGATCAGAAACTGATCAATATTGGCGGCAATGGTTTTTTTACGGCCGTTTTTATCCGGGCGTGCGAGTTCTGACTGGCGTGCTTCCATTTCAACAACGGCACAATCCTGGTGGTCTCCCCCTTGCCAGCGTACCCGGTCACCACATACGAGAGTGCCCAGTTTTCGCCGACCGGCGCAACGATGTAAGACACCGTCGCAATCTTCCACCACCAGCTTGGCGCCAAAATTGGCGACCACCAATCCGGGCTTGCTTGCGGTTGAGTTTGAACTTTTAGCCCTGGTTTGCTGTATTGACTTGCTCATGCGCCAGGCTGAAGTGATCAGGCGTTACAACTCACCCAGCGAATTAATGCGGGCGGCACAAATGAAATCGTTGTCGGACAGGCCACCGATGGAGTGGGTAGAAAAGGTCACGTTACAACGGTTATAGCCGACTTCCAGGTCGGGGTGGTGGTCAGTCTGATGGGCAATCCACGCCAGCGCATTGACAAAGGCCATGGTCTGATGGAAATCCTTGAACCGAAATTCACGACTAATGGCCGAGGAACCCGAATTAATCGACCAGCCCGGTATTTCCCGCAGCAGCTCGGTTGCCTGTTCCAGATTTAAGGCTGGCGTGCCCTTGGGGTAGGGTTTGCATTGCCGCGCAGCCAGATCAGTCATCTTTATTCCGTAAACTTGTAGTAGCTGTTGTTGAGATAAGCCACGACATCGTCAATCTGATCCTGCGGCCAGGAGACCCCCATGCTGTTCTTGCAGCGATTGACCTGCGAACTCAAGGCGGGCAGGGAATCGATGCGACGATCCGGCCGGGTGTAAATGCCGGAACCGTCACCACCCTGGATGGAGACATGGCATTCAACACAGTTTTCGTCGTGCAGTGATTTGCCTCGCTTGAGATCAGCAGCCAATGTGGTGCTTGCCAGGCTTGTGAGTATGAGTGCTATGGATAATTGTTGTTTCATAATTTTTAGGTCTTTTGTAGGTGAATTTTTAAACGGGACTGTCTGCAAGTTTACTCGACAAATGCGCTACGCGCACGGGAGCTGGTGGGTGCGAATCATGAAATGCGGAATAAATCGGGTCCGGTGTCAGGGTGCTGGCATTCTCTTCATAGAGTTTAACCAGAGCCTGAATCAGAACTGCGGCATTGCTCTGTTGCACCGCATAATCATCCGCTTCGAATTCATGCTTACGACTGAAGTAGGCCATTAAGGGTTGCAGGTACAGACTGAATACGGGGGAAACCATCATAAACAATATCAGTGCCATATAGGTCGAGTCCTCAGTGACACCCAGACCAGTATAAAATTCCGGCAAATTAATCAGCCAGGCCAGAATGGCCAGGCCTGCCAGGCTGATGACCGCCATACTGATAATGCGTTTCTGAATGTGGCGGCGTTTGAAATGACCCAGTTCATGCGCCAGTACCGCTTCAACTTCCTCTGGGTTGAGCGATTTAAGCAGGGTATCAAAAAACACGATACGCTTATTGGTACCGAGACCGGAGAAGTAGGCATTACCATGGCTGGAGCGTTTGGAACCATCCATTACGAATACGCCATTGCTTTGAAAGCCGCAACGGGAGAGTAAATTTTCAATACGCTGTTTGAGTTCCAGGTTATCCAATGGGACGAATTTATTGAACAGGGGTGCGATGAAGGCCGGCCAGGCCCACAACATCAACAGGCTGAAACCCATCCATACGGCCCAGACATACAACCACCACAGCGGATCGGCATCCTGCATGAGCCACAACACCAGGGTCGCCAGGGGAACACCCAGAATAAGTAACACCAGCAGGTTCTTGAACTGATCACCGATAAAGACACCGACGGTTGTGCGGTTAAAACCAAAGCGTTGTTCAATCACAAAGGTGCGATAAATAGCGACTGGCAGTTCCAGTAAGGTGCTGATGATAAGGATACTGAAAATGACCACAACGCCGGTGACGAGGGGCGCCAAGGTCAGCTCACGCCATAAGTTATCCACGAGTTGCAGACCACCGCCAAGAGTCCAGAGCAGGAGCAAAATCGTACCGAGCACTAACTCCATGATCCCCAACCGTGTGCGGGTGACAGTGTAGTCCGCAGCTTTCTGGTGGGCATCCAGCGGAATACGTTCTTTAAAGGCATCGGGCACGGCATCTCGATGACGCAGGACATGTGTGAGCTGGCGGCGATCTAGCCAGAACTGGATAACGAGGGAAAGTACCAGTGCGAGCAGGAAAATCAGGGTAATCCAATTCATGATAAGCTTGGTCCGTTCAATGACAGCGATGCAGGTTAGCCTCTGTTAGAATGCATGGCAAGTCAAGCCGGTTACTCTATGTATAAAGGAATAAACAAGCAAATGCCGCAAAATCCCAACAACCTGATCTGGATCGATCTCGAAATGAGCGGGCTGGATACCATCAAGGATGTCATTATCGAAATTGCTACCGTTGTAACTGATAGTGAATTGAATACCCTGGCCGAAGGTCCCGTGTTCGCCATCCATCAGAGCGATGATATTTTGAATGGCATGGATGAATGGAACACCAAGCAGCATGGCAACTCCGGACTGACCGAGCGAGTAAAAAACAGCAAGGTGAATGAGGCGGAGGCGGAGCGTCAGACCATCGAGTTTCTGCGCCAATATGTCCCGGCCAATGCCTCGCCCATGTGTGGTAACAGCATTTGCCAGGATCGCCGTTTCCTCGCCCGCTGCATGCCGGAGCTGGAAGCTTTTTTCCATTACCGCAACCTGGATGTCAGCAGCCTGAAGGAACTGGCTAAACGCTGGGCACCGGACGTCTTCAAGGGATTTTCCAAGCAATCCAGTCATCTGGCGCTGAATGATATTCGTGATTCCATTGATGAGTTGAAGCATTACCGTGAGCATTTCCTGAAGATTGCCCAGGCTTGAATGGATTTAAGAGAATCCCTTACCTGCAGGGATCGGATCCGTTAGCCACAGTCCACGATTGCACTGCATTTTGATTCTTTGTTTTCGAGATAACAGCAGCGCCAATGCCGGTGTAACGTTGAAGGGTGCTGTTGCAACTTGTTGATAGAATAAAGAAAACGATCCCTCCGTGATGCCAAATGACCTTTCAACGCTGTTCGCTGAGGGTCACGAGGTGTGGGCAGTCAACTGTGTGTGTGTTGTCTGGATCTATATGTTCGCTGAATTAATACTTAATGAATTTGGGGGTTTAGTTCGAAATTTCAGTGAATTACAGCACAATATTGATGTATTATTACAACAATAACATCGCGTTTGTGTTTATATGTATTAAAGTAGTTAGAGGGATCCCCTCAGCGCAAACGGATTAGGGAGATATTTGTGGCACCACAACCACAAAGCAAACTGCATAAGATTGAGGTTATGCCATGAATGGCATTGCAATGCACGTGACAGACCAGTCTCGCCAGCAGAGTGATATCGTCGAACGGCATGAGCCATTGGTCAAACGAATAGCCTACCACCTCATCAATCGCTTACCCGCCAGCGTCCAGCTGGAAGATCTCATCCAGGCCGGCATGATTGGCCTGCTGGAAGCCGCACGTAATTATGATGAAACCCAGGGTGCGAGTTTCGAAACCTATGCCGGCATTCGTATCCGCGGCTCCATGCTGGATGAAATCCGTAAAAATGACTGGGCACCCCGCTCGGTGCATCGCAAGGCGCGCATGGTGGCCGAAGCCGTAAGGGAGATCGAGCATAATGAAGGTCGCGATGCCCGCGATACGGAAATTGCTGACTCACTCGAAATGAGCCTGGAAGACTATTACAAAATCCTGCAGGACAATTGTTATCACAAGGTACTGAGTTTTGAGGACATGGGCACCGGCGATGATTCCATGCTGGATAACATGTCCGATAACGCCCCCGGTATCCTTGATGGCCTGCAGCGGGAGAATATCCGGCACATGGTGGCCGAATCCATTGCCAGTCTGCCGGAACGCGAGCGCCTGGTGATGGCACTCTATTATGATGATGAGCTAAACCTGCGTGAGATTGGTGCCGTCATGGGCGTGAGTGAATCCCGCGTCAGTCAAATTCACAGTCAGGCCGTGGTACGCCTTCAGGCCCGAATGCAGGCCCGCCTGGAAGAAGAATAATAAGTTTCGCCCTCAGTGTGCTTGCGGCATTTAACCGCCATCATTCAATCTGTAAGCTTCAATTCCCCTCAACGTACACCCCAAACCTTAATGTATTGGTCCGGATTTTCAGCGACCAGTCTTGCAATCTAAATTGTTAACGAATGTTAAATCATTAAAGTCCCGCTGATCCAAGCCGATACGTCAACTAATCGGTCTCGTTAGGTTATAACGAGCGTGGTTGGGACAAGGTCTAGCGTTTTGGTGTTCCTGACCGAATGAACTGGTATGTTAGAAAACGGTAATGTTCTTATACATACCTTAAGTCTGAGTATATGAATGGGATTAGCTGAGTAATTTATTTGAAATTGAGCTAGTTATTAAGTTTTATTGATAAATCACTTTAGCTATCTATAATAAACAATGCCTGTTAAAAACAATACACATGGATTTTCCTGCAGGATGTTGTATTTATTGGGGAAATTTTCTTGTGGAAATCTTGCGTACTCAGCTGCGTGGAACTAGGAGAATAAGTATGAGAATGAAGAACTTGTCTGTACTGGGGCTGGTGTTGGGTCTGGCACCCGCAGTCAGTCTGGCAGAGGTGGAACTCAGTGGTTACCTCTCGTGGGCCGTGAACTATGCCACTAGTGATAACACTCTTGACACGAGTTATTACAACGCCCTGGCCAATACGGATCACGCGG
>JAHEIJ010000160.1 GCA_024639445.1 Gammaproteobacteria bacterium | reverse complement strand
CCTTTGATCGAACAGTGGACTTGGAGATAAATTGAATCTATATATTCCAATACACTATTTATAAAAAAATGTGATTATGACGGAAATATTTGAGGCATCACATCTTGATCTGCCCAGTCGCGACTCAACCGCCATGCTTGAGGCAATTGGACAAGCGCAAGCACGCTTTATTGTCGATACGACGCCCCGCGAATCCTTCGGCGATCTCCTGGATATCCTGCTTTCCATAACCGAGAGTGAATATGGGTTTATCGGCGAGATCTTCAACAAAGATGATGGAGCGCCATTTCTGAAGACGCATTCCATTACAAACATCGCATGGAACGAAGAAACGCGTGCTTTATACGATAAATATACCGCCGAACAAGGCATGGAGTTTCATAACCTCAAGACATTGTTCGGCCAGGTAATGGTTACGAGGAAGCCTGTTGTTTCTAACGACCCGGCGAATGACCCGCGTTCCGGAGGCTTGCCGCCAGGGCATCCTGCCATGACCTCGTTTATGGGATTGCCATTATTCTTCAACGGGCAAATGGTTGGTATGATTGGAGCGGCGAATAATCCTTCTGGTTATACACCCGAGCTCATCGACTGGTTAACACCATTCCTGCACACCTGCGCAAGCTTAATAGTCGGTTACCGGAATACCAGAGATCGCGCGCTGGCAGAACAGTCTCTGCAAGAAGCGAATAATAAATTCCATGCTCTGTTACAGGCCGTGCCGGACTTAATGTTTGAATTGGATATAAACGGTGAATATCTTAATGTCTGGGGTGTACGTGGGGACCTGCTGTTTGCCCCGAGAAGTGAACTGGAAGGTCAGTCCGTTACTCAGATTCTGCCCGCAGAGGCGGCACAACAGGTACTTGCAGCGATACGGGATGCCGATAAAAACGGTATGTCCCTCGGGCGCCAGATACTGCTACCACTGCCCCAGGGCCCGCACTGGTTCGAATTATCGGTTTCGAAAAAATGCGACACACTGGGCAAGCCAACAAGCTACATCGTGTTGTCTCGAGATATCACATCTACCAAGGAAGCAGAAGAGGAATTGCGCATCGCCGCGGCTACGTTCGAATCTCAGGAGGCCATTTTGATTACCGATTCAAACGCAAAAGTTCTGCGTGCTAACAAGGCTTTTGAGGTAATTACCGGCTACAGCGCAACAGAGATAGTTGGGCAAAATATGAATAATCTGCACTCAGACCATCACGATGCCGCATTCTACCAGGATATGTGGTCAGAACTACGCGAAACCGGAAAATGGGTTGGTGAGGTATGGGACAGGCGCAAGAGTGGAGAACTCTATCCCAGATATATGACCATCACGGCAGTTTACGATGACAACCAGGAGGTCATAAATTATGTGTCTGTGTTTACCGACATTGCACAGCGCAAGCAGACGGAAGAGGAAATACATCAGCTGGCCTTTTATGATCCGCTGACGCGACTACCCAATCGCCGTCTGTTGATTGATCGTCTGCAGTATGCAATGGAGAAAAGTCTGCGTAGCGATCAGTATGGGGCTTTGTTGTTTCTGGATTTAGATCACTTCAAGATAATCAATGATACGAAAGGCCATGCTATTGGCGATCTACTGTTGATCGAGGTGGCGAGCCGGCTGAAGAACTGCTTGCGTACTGGCGATATCGTGGCAAGACTTAGTGGAGATGAATTTGTACTGGTGTTGGAAGACCTGAGCAAAGAGTCGGATGATGCGGCCACACAGGCGGAACAGGTCGCTGAAAAGATTTCCAGTGAGCTAGTTAAGCCTTATATGCTGGAAGACTATAAGTGCTACACCACGCCTAGTATCGGCATCAATCTGTTTCGCGGACATCATGACAGTATCGACGTCTTGTTCAGAAATGCTGATGTCGCGATGTACCAGGCCAAGTCGGCGGGGCGTAATGCAATTCGTTTTTTTGACCCACAGATGCAAGTAGCGCTGGAAGCACGATCGTCGCTGGAAGCGGATTTGCGCCAGGCACTGGACAAGCAACAGTTTTCGCTACACTACCAAATCCAGATAGACAGCCAGCATCGTCCGTTGGGCGCGGAAGCACTGTTGCGTTGGGAGCATCCTGCTCGTGGTCTTGTTTTTCCTGATCAATTCATTCCGTTGACTGAAGAAAACGGTTTAATCGTACCAATCGGTTTGTGGGTACTCGAGACCGCCTGTGCGCAGATCAATAAGTGGCAATGCGATGACATGACGCGGAACCTGACGCTGGCTGTGAACGTGAGCGCGAAGCAACTGCACCAGGCTGAATTCACTGAGCAGGTAAAGCAAGTGTTGCTTGAAACTGGCGTGAATCCTTCTCTACTGAAACTGGAGTTGACGGAAAGTGTCGTACTCGAAAACTTCGAGGACACCATTAAAAAGATGCAAAAACTGAAATCGCTTGGAGTAAGATTCTCATTAGATGACTTTGGCACCGGGCAGTCTTCATTGACATATTTGAAACAACTGCCGCTGGATCAAATCAAGATCGACCGTTCCTTTGTGCGTGACATTGCCACCGATCCAAATGATGCAGCAATCGTGAATACCATTATCGTGATGAGCAAGGCGATGGGTCTGGATGTAATCGCAGAAGGTGTGGAAACCGAAGATCAACGCGAGTTTCTTGATCTCCATGGTTGTCAGAATTATCAAGGCTATTTGTTTAGCGAGCCAGTCCCTCTCGATCAGTTTGAGCGGAAATTAACAAGTTTTTCTCAGGGGTAACGTGCATACGGGGTTGCCCCTTACGTTTTACACGACGTTTGTATTGCGGTTCTGGGAGTTTTTCATAGGTTTGGCACAATGACCGAATAACAGGGGGCAGGCCACGGTTCCTCTGGTGCATGTGTCGATGAGTTTTTCTCCTTAAATTCCGCTTGCCGTAATATTTCCAATCTGCTTTGATTCCAAATTAATAGTTCCTTGTCCACTGCCGAGTGTCCCTTTCAGAAAGGTGGGTGTGCTTTCCATGATCTGAAGATTCAGATTCTGCGTAGTGATCGTTCCGACGGTAACTCTGGCTGACAATACCGCAGATGTGTTTACTGGTATTACGAGGTCAATATCTCCATTTAATGTCTTCATTTCGATTATACCGTTCAATGGCAGAGTGACTGCGGCTTGAATCTGGCCGTTTAGTAAATTCGCTGATGCACTTCCGGTAATATTCGTTAATGTGGCACTTCCATTCATGTTAATCACCGTTACATCATTGTCGATTGAATCCAGCGTCACGATTCCGTTAAGATTCGTAACATTGTTCTTTAAAAACTTCGGTAAAGTGACAGTATAATTTACGATGTAAGAACGCCCACCCGAAATTGCCGGCTGGACAGTTTCTACCCGGATTTCATTAAGAAGATCTTGCACATTGATGTTCAGCTCTTGCAGGTGCACCTGTGCATCCTCGACACTCTCCGATAGCACGCGTTTTATTCCTGTTATTGTGACTGAAGTAGCCCCTGCATCACCGTTGATATTTATTTCACCATTGACTCCAATGAGCGTGAACAGCGTATGGTTTGCCACCGGCACCACGTAGTTAAAGGGCTCCACGGCTTCGTAGTTCGTATTGCTCACTACCGAAACACCACCACCATCACCGTCACTGCTGCATGATGAGAAAATAATCGAAGCAAGAAATAAGAAGATTATTGAATATATACCGGGTTTGTCTTTCACAGCACACCCCCTGCCTGAATATGACTCTCTGTCCAGCGCATCTTTGAGCTTGCTACAGACTCCATCACCATCTTATATTTTAAAAATACACCCGCTGATGGCGCGATTTATTGACTTTGATCAAGTCAGAAGAATATTTGGGGTCAAGGTACAAACCAGGTTATATCTCTACCCAGGATGATGGATTATCAACGAGAAGCTTCAAGGCAGACCTGTCAGCGGTATGTAGAATTGAACCCGGTGTGTTCTGGCATGATCGATTCGCCAGCTGACTATGTATGGCCCAGCAATCAGGCAAATGGGCTGGGCCAGGATATCGCAATGCATACTCCACATCCTGAATACCTGCAATCAGGACATGATTCACTATCGCGCTCTGTTGACAGAGAACGACTATGGGTGACCCTGTGATTCTAAAGATTGTGATAGGATAAGCCGCAGATTCTACAGTCATTCAGTAACGAGAGTATTAATCGACTTTTCACTTCGACGGTGCCAACTTCGTCGCTGATCGAACCAACGAGAACATTGGGGGAGGTAGCCATGCGTCTCGAAATCAAATCACTCAAATCAATGCTGCTATCAACATTGTTAGCAGGGATCTCGATAGCTGCTGCCGATAACGCAAACGCAGATGGTCCATTTACCTGTAATGTCTATGCGGTTGGCTATCGAACGGACATGAATCGACTCAAGATCAGCTGTACCCAGGGCAAGACTTTCTGGGCGTACGAAGCGAGCGCGAACGCGAGTTGCGGTACCAAAGCGACTTACGATGCAATCAAGATGTTTCACTCAACCGCGACCAGCTCACTTCTTGCAGGCAAAGCGATGACGATCTACTACGTAACCCAGTCCGGCGCTAAGAACGCGTGCCCCTCTACCGATCTTGTTCCAACTGAGATCTATCTGACTAATTAAGGGAACTGGCGCATGCGCTTTTTACCAGGTGTCGGCATTTTATGTGTAATACTCGCGGTCAACTTCGGCGGCAGCGGGGCGCTTGGCGCGGGCAATGATGAAACATCAGGAAGTATTACCCCGCGTTCCATCGCCGTGGATGTGTCGAAATGGACGGCGTGGGCAATGCCCTTGAGTGTGTGTTTTACCCGAGACTCAAGTAGCCTCAATTTATCTGACTATAATACGCTTACAAGATGGGCAATAGATAGCCTCCGGGACACCTGGGCCATGGTCGGTGGCGTTAGCTTTAACCAAAGCTGTTCGTCTGCACAGAACCTGAAGATTACCTTGCAGAGCAAGCCGGATGGCTTATGGGGCACGTGCGGCACGGGCATTGGTGCGACATGCACGATCAACGCTAGCGTGGCCGATGGAGTGGATCTGGTCAAAGCCACTGTGATCCATGAAGTGGGTCATGCGCTAGGGCTGTTGCACGAGCATCAGCGTATTGACGCCATGCTCTGTTCTTTCGAACAGGATGTTTTGAATGGATGTACCTCCTGCATCAGCGACTCACCCAGCTGCACTCCGCTGCCGACTTGCGATGCAGCCGACTATAATGCATGTTTCCTCAGGAATGTAACAAACAGTCAAGCGTTGACAACGAAACAGTGTGACCTGGCCCGGATGCGCATTGCCGATCGCACCTTTATACCGAGTGCCAGGCGATTGACTGCCGGTGAGGACCGCATGTCAATTATGAACTACTGCAGTGGGATCAATGGGCGCGACCTCAACCCACCACTGTATGACCACGCCCGTTTCATGCCAACAGCGTATGATTTTCTCGGCCTCGAGATGCTATATCCAGCGAATGTGAAATATCGTGTCGGGTGCACCAATATCACTAACGGGTGCTTTTCTACAGGTGACGGTGCCATTGTGCGTTCGAACGGCGCGCTAACATCGGAGTGGGTGGCCCGAGGAGCGTTCGACGTACCAATGCGGCCATACGGCTCAGGCAACTATGCCACGACAGTTCCTTCTTCGAGTCTCCCCGCAGGAGCGTCCATTTTCTCATACCAGTTTATTGCGCCCCATCAACAAATTCTCACGGGAGCGGGAAATGTCACCAAATCAAATGCCGCGCATACTGCACTGGTCATAAGCATTTTCGCCGCAATGCTCTAGTACTCCAGGAGGTC
>JAHEIJ010000159.1 GCA_024639445.1 Gammaproteobacteria bacterium | reverse complement strand
TTTTTCAGCGAGTTTTTGGGTCGAAGGATCCCGGTGCGTTGGTGGCGATTGGCATCAAATCAGACTGCAATAATCTCGGAGGCGAGAGCCTCGCCTACCTAAAAACCTTGAGGCTGGTCCGCTAATAAAAGGGGAGGCAGAAAAATTAAAGGGATCGGTGACGAATGAGAAGAATTTGCGAATACAATTAATGCTCGTTTGTTATCGGCCCCTTTATCTATCAATCATTTATCAAAATTTCACGGATTCTTTGACGTATTTTCACAAGTTATTCACACACGATAGCTTATAAATAGATCAATAAAATCATTACTATCGGAAAACAGTATGCGCCGATCAATTTCGAGTTTGGTTATATTGCCCTTAATATCAGGTTGTAGTGTTTTTGGTATCAATACCGTCGAAGAAGCACGTTATGATTTGCTCATGGCCGAAGAAAATTACCAACTTCGCTTGTATAAGCCTATGGTTATTGCTGAGACCTATATCGAAGGCGATTTTGAGAAAGCGGGCAACCAGGCTTTTCGAAAGCTGTTTGGGTATATTTCCGGAGACAATTTGTCATCCAGTGAAATCGCCATGACTGCGCCCGTCATTGCCAGTGCATCCGAGCCCGACAGGGGCAGGAAAATAGACATGACTGCACCGGTACTGCAGGAAAAACAAGAACAGGGCTGGCGCTATATGTTCGTGCTACCGGCAAGCTATTCGATACAAAACGCACCCGAGCCCTTGCATCAAGACATAAAACTTTCCAGCCAGCCACAAAAGCGGGTGGCGGTCATTCGGTACACCGGATCGTGGGATGAAGATGCGATCGATGAAAAAACAATACTACTCAAGCAGTGGATTGCAGCCAATGATCTGACACCCGCTTCAGAACCCCGTTGGGCAGGGTACAACCCACCATGGACACTTCCGTTCTTGCGCCGCAATGAAGTCATGATAGACGTCAACTAATAGTCGTGTTACAAAAGACGCAGCACGGTTCTCAACCTGTCGAGCGATCAAGGCCACAATGATCATGATGCTATTCATCAGAGTACGAGCACTTTCTGGTTGTGGCAGGATTCTCCTTTCGACATACCTGCTGTTGAGCAGCTTCCCGACTATCGCCGCGACACTGACCATCAGCCTGGATAATCCGCCGGAATCAGGCACGATCGAGTTCCAGCTCTATGATTCTGCCAATGCGTTCGGCGCCCTGCGTAATCCGGCCAAAACGGTCAGATACAACGTCAATGGCCGTGATCCCTATGTCATCGACAAGCTCCCGCCCGGTGAGTATGCATTGCTCGTCTACTATGATGAGAATGACAATAAACGCATCGATAAGAATTTCATAGGCATACCTGTAGAGCCCATTGGATTTTCAAACCGGTACGCACCCAAGGCACCGCCCAGTTTCAGCCGTGCTGCCTTCGTCATCAAAGAGGAACAAACACGTCACTTCGATGTGGAACTTTATATGCCGCTGGGCAAACTGGGACGGCTGGGCGTAGGCGTTGGGGTTATCGCCCGCACCAGTCCCTACCGAGAATATAATGGCGGTGTCTACCAGTTCATACCCGCGATCACTTACACCGGTGAACGCTTGCAGATATTCGGCCCCCGAATCCAGTTCGGTATTGCTGGCAGCGGCAAGCTGCGTCTTGCGTTGACAGGTGAATACCGTATCGGAGTTTACAAAGAAGAAGACAGCCCCTTCCTGGCGGGTCTGGGAGACAGAGAAAATACTTTTCTGGCAGGGCTGGCTATCCAGGCTGAATTACCCGGCGTCGTCGATCTCGAACTCGGATATCAGCACGATGTGCTCGACAGGATCGGAGGCGGTACAGCCGGCCTGCGAATCGGCAAGGGCCTGCAATCAGGTATCTTTCGATTCACACCCCAGCTGGGTTTCAACTATTTGAGTAAAGAAATGGCCAATTACGATTTCGGCGTACCCGCTGACAAGGCAACAGTGGTAAGGCCGGCCTACGAACTCGATAGCACGACCAGTGTCGAGGCAGGCGTCGGCCTCTTCATCGAAATCACGCGAGAGTGGCTTTTCGTCATGGACGTAAATATAGAGAAATTCAGCGATGAGATCGTCAATAGCCCCATCGTAGATCAGGACTATGTTATCAAGGGCTTTGCCGCGATCAATTACGTGTTTTGAATAATCAGGAATTAACACACCGCTCCATTAATTAAATACGCCAAACCACGTTGCCATTACCAGGCTCAATGAATTGTGTATACTATTCATCAATTATATAGGTCGTTTTTATTCAAATAATCGCTGTTGAAAGGTAATTTCACTAACTCATAAGATTCCAACGGAAAGTAGAATGCACCTTATCATTTACACAAGCAATTATGTTGGCAGGGCAGAAGATATCGATGATGTGCTTACCGACATTGTCATAAGATCAGAAATTAATAACCTCGAGTTTGGTATAACCGGCTTGCTTTTTTACCACAACGGACGCTTCATCCAGGTATTGGAAGGCGAGAGGGATTCATTAGAAGGATTGATGTCTATACTGGATAAAGACGACCGCCATGAGAATATTCAGCGAATAGTTGATCAGACGATAAAAAAACGAGCTTTTAAAGAATGGAGCATGGACTCGTTGAATCTATCAGAAGATGTAACTGTCGATCCTGACGAGTTGATTCGTATTCGGGATGCCTATAAAAAGCACTTGCTTGTTGACTCCAAACTCATGGTTGAATTATATAAAGCAATGCTTGCGATGGGCACTAAGAGACAAAATAAAAGGGATCAGTGACAAAAACTTAGGCCAAAGTAGAGGGAGTCGAAAATGAATCTACATAATATTAGATCGTTCAAGCTGCTCAGTGTCATCACTTCTATTCTTCTCTTAACTTCCTGTGCAGCAGGTGATGCACAATTCACACAGGATAGTCCGGCGGGTTTCTGGTATGGCCTCTGGCACGGGATGATCGCGGTGATTAGCCTTATCATTCATGTATTCAATGAAAATGTCGTTGTCTATGAGATAAACAACATAGGTGGCTGGTACGATCTTGGGTTCCTGCTAGGCATTATATGTATTTGGGGAGGCGGTTCTCACGCGACCTGTAAATCTGCCGCGGATAAAAAACGTGAAAAAGAATGGGAACAGATTGGCAATAAAGTTGAAATCAAAGTCATGCGTAAATTAAAAGAATGGGCCGAAGACGAAGAAGATGTTGGTACTGACAAAGATTGGCAAGAGATTGGCGAAAAAGTAGAGAAAAAGCTGAAGCGCAAAATTCGAGAATGGGCAGAGAAGGACTAGCCAGTTAATTAAAGCAATTAAAGTAACAATAAAAGGGGTCTGATAATCCTCTAGCCAGCCTCCTTTACGCAGCCTATTAATATGTTTTATATAAGCAATCTCTAATTAGCTATATTAGCACCCTGTCCCCGTAACGGTAACGTGCGATAATTATCGAACCACGATTGAAAGGACCATCATGATAATTAGACCAATACTCGAATGGACAAAGAGCCGCCCAAGACTAACCTTAGTGTTTGGGATATTCCTTTTGCTTTGGTTAATTCTGTGGACCATGGGGCACTGGAATGTCGGTTCAGGCCTGAGTGGAAAGTTGGAAGTGAACAATAAAAACACCAGTAAGACTTTGCTTGTGCTGATGCATGGTTTGGCTGGTGATGGCGATAAGTTAAATGCCGTAAAAGACAGGATTCTTAACTGCCATCAAAATGGAAGATTTGATGCTGCCAAAAAAGATCTTTGCAAGCAGTTCATCACTGCCGATTTTTATCAGCCTGAATACAATGCCAATCCTTTGTCGAATGCCGATCCGTCGACGATTGCAGCATTGCTCGAAGGTAAGATTCATGAATTTCAGTCACAGCGTAATTACTCGAATATTATATTGATAGGTCACAGCATGGGTGATTTGCTGAGTCGTCAGGCATATCTTAATGCAGCAGATCGAGAGATACCCTTTGAATGGTCGAATAAAGTCACAAAAATTATTTCCATGGCTGGTATTAACCGTGGATGGTCTACAAGTTCCAAAGTTGAGCGGCCGAATCGGGCCAAGCGAATGTTATGGCGTCTTGGACAATTTATAGGGTGGATCACTTTTACTGGGCATATGGCCGATAGTTTAAGTAAAGGATCACCATTCGTTGCTGATCTTCGTGTGCAATGGATGCGTTTTATTAAAAAACGTGAAGACAGCAGAACGCCACTTCCTTTAGTCGCACAAATTATTGGTAGTGAAGATGATGTTATTTCCAGAGAAGATACATTAGATTTGGGCGTATCAAAAAGATTTCATCCCTTTCTAGTCGAAGGGGCAGGACACGGGGACTTGGTTGATTTTAAGACTTCGGATGCCGGAGAAAGGGCCGGATCAGTATTTGATACTGTTTTGTTTGCTGACACGTTAACGGGAAATGAGCATGGCTACCTCCAAAAGTCTTCTTTTGAAACAAAGGTAAATCCAGATATCACTGAAGTAATTTTTGTGCGTCATGGAATTAGAGATTATGGTGACTGGGGCGTACAGTTCAAAAGACGCTACGAAGAAACTTACCCGCAGAATAATCATGTATACATTGATACATCATCCTATCCACGTATGCCTCTGATACCGTTTTTGTTATTCGACAGCCGCGAAAAATGGGTTAATGATTTTATGGATGACTACACGCAGATGACTGCCCTGTTTCCTAATGCAGAGCGTTTTCATTTTGTGGGTCATAGTAATGGCACCTATCTACTTGCTCGAGCACTACAGAAATACGATCAACTGAAAATAAATAAAGTTGTATTTGCTGGTACGGTGACGCCGCGTGCTTATGAATGGCACAAGATCCTCGATGTTCAAAAGCGCGCAGGTGAAGTATTGAATTTCGTGAGTAAAGATGATCTGGTTGTTGGAATATTCCCAAGATTATTTGAACTGATTCACGAACTCACTGGCATTAGTGGCGCAAACTTTGACCGTTTAGGTAGTGCAGGTTATGCCGGCTATCTTTATAGCGGGCCTGGTATGCACAGGATCGATGGTCTGGGTGGCCACAGCTGGGCTGTCGGAGATGAAAATCCACAATTTGACAAAATGATCAAGTTTATCGCCAAAGAAAATAACAATTTTTCGACAGTACATTCACCAGAACGACCTGGTTTCGCCGAATGGATGTCTAATCTTTGCTGGCTTGTTTGGCTGGGATTAGTATTATTTGTTGCTGGTGGCTTTTTTCTTATCCGTAAATTCGCAACCTGGCTTACCAAAGAACGGGAGGATAAGATCGGTCAATACGCTTCACAGGTAGCTGGAATAACCTATGTAGTCATTGTTATTGGATTAATGTATACGGTATAGCTTGTCACTCATCATATTCAAGATCGCTGAATAAAATTAAAGGAGGCAGCGCGATAAAAGGGGACGGATAAAAGGAGACATGGCGAATAATTTTTAACCAATAAATAATCGCTAAGTCCCCTATAATTTGAAATGGGTCTCGGACTCTAAATACAACGGGGGATTCAGGTTAATGATTACAGTTGAAGAATTTATGACGTCAGAGCTCTGTACTATGAGTGAAGCCGATTCGGTTAATGATGCAAGGAAAGTCATGACTGAGAGGCATATACGTCATATCCCGGTAACTGATGACGAGAACCGTCTGATAGGGTTGGTCACTCAGAGGGATGTTCTAGCCGCAACAGTTCCGAGAACGGAAGGGCGCGAAAACAAAGCTGCGGATGCAGGCGAGGCGGGTGCCAGGTTATCAGACATCATGATCAATAATGTGAGCGTGGTC
>JAHEIJ010000006.1 GCA_024639445.1 Gammaproteobacteria bacterium | reverse complement strand
GGAACTGGATGGCGGGCCGGTGATCTTACAAGCCGAGGTGCCGGTTCATCCTGGTGACAGCGCCGATGATCTGGCGCAGCGAATACACCAACAGGAACACGTAATCTATCCCCTGGTGATTCGTTGGTTCGCGGAAAAACGTTTGGCGTTGGAGGGTGATGCTGTGAAGCTCGACGGTAAGCTCATGTCCCGGGAACAACAGCAGTACCAACCCGTTCCTGAACAGCAGGCCAAATAATAGCCGGGCTGAATCAGGCTTTCGGCAGGGTAACCCCGGTCTGTCCCTGGTACTTCCCCCCCCGGTCCTTGTAGGAAGTTTCACAGACCTCATCGGATTCATAGAACAACATTTGTGCCACGCCTTCATTGGCGTAAATTTTTGCCGGCAACGGAGTGGTGTTGGAAAATTCCAGGGTGACGTGCCCTTCCCACTCCGGTTCCAGGGGGGTGACATTCACGATAATGCCGCAACGGGCATAGGTGGATTTCCCCAGGCAAATGGTCAACACACTGCGAGGGATACGAAAAAATTCCACCGTGCGTGCCAGCGCAAAGGAGTTGGGCGGGATAATACAAACATCCCCCTTGAAGTCCACGAAGCTCTGGTGATCGAAGTCTTTCGGATCAACCACCGCCGAATTGATGTTGGTGAAAATCTTGAATTCATCGGAACAGCGTACATCATAGCCATAACTGGAAGTTCCATAAGAAACGATCCGATTGCCATTGGTTTCTCTCACCTGCCCTGGCTCATAGGGTTCGATCATGCCGTGCCCTTCGGCCATACGTTTAATCCATTTATCCGCCTTGATACTCATAGTGCTTAAATGCCTTTGGAATACAGGAATCGTACTTCAGTAAACCCGTGAGGATTCTATAAGGTCGGGAAATATATCACACTTCCTCCCACAAACAGACGGCGACGAGTTCAAACGGAAAAATTCACTAACAAAAAAAAGCGCCGATATACGACGCCTTTTTATGAATATATCCAGAATAATTAATTGTTCTGAATAACGATCTTGGGGAAACTGCCGCTGAAGTCTTTTGCCTTCAGGGACAACTTAGCGGCCATACGACGGGCAATGTCCCGGTAGATCTCGGTGATACGGCCATCCGGATCGGCAACCACCGTGGGTTTACCTTCATCCGTGCCTTCGCGAATTGACATATCCAACGGCAAGGCGCCCAGCAAATCCACATCATGCTGTTCTGCCATACGTTCACCCCCGCCTTGACCAAAGATGTACTCTTCATGTCCGCAACTGGAGCATATATGAATGCTCATGTTTTCAATAATGCCTAGAACAGGTACTTCTACCTTTTCGAACATCTTCAAGCCCTTGCGGGCGTCAAGCAGGGCGATGTCCTGAGGTGTGGTGACAATCACAGCGCCGGATACCGGCACCTTCTGCGCCAGGGTCAATTGGGTGTCACCCGTACCCGGCGGCAAATCTATGATGAGGTAGTCCACATCTTTCCATTTGGTATCGTTCAACAGTTGCTCCAGAGCCTGCGTCACCATCGGGCCACGCCATATCATCGGGGTTTCCTCATCGATGAGGTAGCCAATGGACATGGACTGAATGTGGTAACTATTGAGCGGTTCCAGGCTCTTGCCATCGCTGGATTCCGGCTGCTGGTGCACACCAAGCATACGCGGCTGGCTGGGGCCATAGATGTCGGCATCCAGAATCCCGACCGTGGCGCCTTCGGCTGACAGTGCCAGTGCCAGGTTCACGGCTGTGGTGGATTTGCCCACCCCGCCCTTACCGGAAGCAATGGCAATGATATTCTTCACACCAGGAATGCTGTTGACCCCTTTCTGGGCTTCATGCGCATCGATCTTGTGGGAAATGTTAATGCTGGCTTCCGAGACACCATCCAGTGCTTCTACCTTCTCTTTCAATTTACCGCTCAGTTCAGCCTTGTAGCCATCGGCCGGATAACCCAGCACCACGTCAACAGTAACCTTGTCGCCATCGACTTTGATTTTCTTAATGGCCTTGGCACTGACCAGATCAGTTTCCAGATACGGATCGATAAAGGTTTTCAGCGCTTCTTCGACCTGGGTTTGGGACACGTCAGCCATGTGAATCTCCTACTAATTGCATGGTTAAATAACCAAGTATTTTGATTAACTAATTACTCAGGGGTCGCAATATTACACAAATTCCACGCTAAGTTCTAATTCGCGTAAAATAGGTCATGTCAACAGCCCCGGAACCCCGCGTCAGACATCGCCCTTACAGCCTGCTGAACGATGACCGGTCTATTTTTCTTTAAAAAACAATAATATGTAACCGATGCCAAACAATCCACGACAGCTCCTTGTCACCAGCGCGCTACCCTACGCCAATGGCTCCATTCATCTGGGCCACCTGGTGGAATACATTCAAACCGATATATGGGTGCGCTTTCAGAAGATGCAAGGTCATCAGACCATTTATGTCTGCGCTGACGATGCCCACGGCACCCCGATCATGCTGCGCGCCCAGAACGAGGGCATTTCGCCGGAAGAACTGGTTGCTCGCACCGACCGGGAGCATCGTGCCGATTTCGCGGATTTCCACGTCGAGTTTGATAATTACCACAGCACTCACTCTGAGGAGAACCGGCAGCTGGCGGAAACTATTTACGGCCGCTTGAAGAATGCCGGGCATATTCACAGCCGCACTATCAAGCAGGCCTACGATCCGCTCAAGGAAATGTTCCTGCCGGATCGCTTTATCAAGGGCGAGTGTCCCCGCTGTGGCGCCGCGGATCAGTATGGTGATAATTGTGAGGTTTGTGGTGCCACCTATTCACCTACCGAGTTGAAAAACCCGGTGTCAGTGATCTCCGGCGCTACCCCCATCGAAAGAGAATCGGAACATTTCTTCTTCAAACTGGGGAATTTTGAAGCCATGTTGCAGGCATGGACACAAGGCGAACATACCCAGCCCGAAATCGCCAATAAACTGAACGAATGGTTCGAAGCCGGTCTGCAGGACTGGGATATCTCACGGGATGCGCCTTACTTTGGTTTTGAAATTCCCGATGCCCCCGGCAAGTATTTCTATGTCTGGCTGGATGCGCCCATTGGTTACATGGCCAGCTTCAAGCAATACTGTGACCGCCACGGCATCGACTTTAATGCCTGGTGGGACAAGGATAGCCAGCATGAAGTGTTTCACTTCATCGGCAAGGACATCGCTTATTTTCATACCCTGTTCTGGCCCGCCATGCTGGCCGGTAGCGGTTACCGCACACCCACCGCGGTATTCTGTCATGGCTTTCTCACCGTAAACGGGCAAAAGATGTCCAAGTCGCGTGGCACCTTCATCACCGCCCGCACTTATCTGCAGCAATTAAACCCGGAATACCTGCGCTACTACTTCGCCGCCAAACTCGGTAACGGTATTGATGATATCGATCTAAACCTGGAGGACTTCCAACAACGGGTCAACTCCGATCTGGTAGGGAAAGTCGTCAATATTGCCAGTCGCTGTGCCGGGTTCATTAATAAGAAGTTTGCCGGTCAATTGTCTGAGAAGATTGCCGAACCTGAGTTGTATGCCCGATTTATAGAGGCCAGTGACCACATTGCTGCGCTGTATGAAAACCGTGAGTTCAGTCATGCGGTGCGTGAAATCATGACCCTGGCGGATCATGCTAATCAATACATTGATACCCAAAAGCCCTGGGTTCTTGCTAAACAGGACGGTAAAGACCAGCAAGTACAAGACGTTTGCAGCGTGGGCCTTAACCTGTTTCGCGCGTTGGTTACTTATTTAAAACCCGTGCTACCCAAGCTGGCCGAAGCATCGGAAGCTTTTTTAAATATCGAGCCACTTGTATGGCAAGACGTCCGTACACCTCTGACAAAGCATACTATTAATAAATTCAAACCTCTCATGACCCGAGTTGAAAAAGACAAGGTTGACGCTATGGTTGATGCCTCCAAAGAAAACCTGCAAGCCACCCAACAAAAATTGGCCGACAGCAACATTGAACCGATTGCTGATCAAATCGAATTTGATGATTTCGCCAGGATCGATTTGCGCATTGCGCGTATCGTCAAGGCGGAACACGTCGAAGGCGCCGACAAACTGTTACAACTGACACTCGATATTGGCAACGAGACCCGTAATGTCTTCGCCGGTATCAAATCCGCCTATCAACCGGAAGACCTGGAAGGCAAACTCACGGTGATGGTGGCCAATCTAAAGCCACGCAAAATGCGCTTTGGTCTTTCCGAGGGAATGGTGTTGGCAGCCGGTCCTGGCGGCAAAGACCTCTGGGTACTGCATCCCGATGAGGGCGCGCAACCGGGTATGCGGGTGAAGTAATTTAATCCAGCTAATGACCATATAAATACATTACAAGCTGCGGTGGCATTCAACCCTACGCACCTTGTGTTGTTGATCTAGGTCAGTCGCATTAGTATTTGGTTTTATTCGACTTGAACGAAAAACTAGACTAAACAAACGGAAATGCGACCCGAGAAACTGCAATGACCGAATACGCCCTCATCCTCGTCAGCACAATCCTGGTCAATAACTTTGTGCTGGTGAAATTTCTGGGTCTGTGTCCCTTTATGGGGGTGTCACGCAAGCTGGAAACCGCGACCGGGATGGGCCTGGCTACCACATTTGTCCTGACGCTCTCTTCGGTGTTGAGCTACCTGGTAAATGAATATTTGCTCGCCCCACTGGGCCTTGAATATCTGCGAACCATTTCCTTTATCCTGGTCATTGCGGTCGTCGTACAATTCACCGAGATGGTGGTCCATAAAACCAGCCCCCTACTCTATCAGGTACTGGGCATTTTCCTGCCATTGATCACCACCAACTGTGCCGTACTGGGTGTGGCCTTATTGAATGTCCAGACAGAGCACGGTTTTATCGAGTCCGCGTTATACGGGTTTGGTGCGGCAATCGGTTTTTCACTGGTATTGATATTATTCGCGGCGATTCGTGAACGGGTAGCTGTAGCCGATGTCCCCGATGCCTTTCAAGGCCCCTCTATTGCGCTAATTACCGCGGGTCTGATGTCCATCGCCTTTATGGGTTTTGCCGGTCTGGTTAAGGGCTGAAATGGTCGAAGCAATTCTGGTACTCACCACCCTGGCTGTTTTATTCGGCTTGTTACTGGGCTTTGCCTCAATCCGTTTCAAAGTGGAAGGCGATCCGGTAGTGGATCAAATCGATTCCATTTTGCCACAGACCCAATGCGGTCAATGCAGTTATGCCGGTTGTCGCCCCTATGCGGAAGCCATCGCCTCAGGCGAGGCGGAGATCAACCAATGCCCGCCCGGGGGTGAGACGGTGATTTTAGCCCTGGCGGATCTGTTGGGGCGCGAACCCAAACCACTGAATGAAGAACATGGTGAGCATCAAGGCAAAACCGTGGTCGTCATCGATGAACAGGTTTGTATCGGTTGCACACTTTGCATTCAGGCCTGTCCGGTCGATGCGATCCTCGGCGCCGCCAAACAGATGCATACGGTGATCAAAGAGGAATGCACCGGTTGCAATCTCTGTATCCCGCCCTGTCCGGTTGAATGCATTCACATTGTCCCGATTGAAGATGACATCAAGACCTGGTGCTGGCCCGCTCCGCCGGCCGCACTGGAGCGGCCTGCCGAAGAGGAAGCCCCGGCATGAAACACAAGCTCTGGCATTTCCATGGCGGGCTGCACCTCGACGGTCACAAGCATATGTCCATGACGGAACATGTGCTGCCGGTTGCCTTGCCGGCTCAAATTACCTTACCACTGCAGCAGCATATCGGCGCCCCGGCGGAACCCGTTGTCGCAGTGGGAGATCATGTACTGAAAGGTCAGGTGATCGCCAAAGCCAGCGATTATGTCAGCGCCCCTGTGCATGCCTCCACTTCCGGTGAAGTCATTGCGATAGAAGAACGTCCTGTGCCCCACCCTTCGGGACTGCCTTCCGAGTGCATCGTGATAGAAACAGACGGTAAAGACCAATGGAAGGAAATCAAACCGGTCGCAAACTACCAGGACATGGACCCCAGTGCGCTACGCAATGTCATCCGTGATGCCGGAATCGTGGGTCTCGGCGGGGCCGGTTTCCCTACCTTTATAAAGCTCAATCCCGGACCGGATAATATAGTTGAAACCCTGATACTCAACGGAGCTGAATGCGAACCCTATATCACCTGCGATGCCATGCTCATGCAGGAACACCCGCGCCGTATTATTGATGGTCTGTTGGTAATGAAACACGCCTTGCGCGCCAAACACTGCATCGTTGCGATCGAAGACAACAAGAAAGTCGCACACACCATGCTCGTCAATGCCCTGCATGAACATGAATCAGAATTCATCGACATCGTGCAGATCCCGACTCTCTATCCAACCGGTGGCGAAAAACAACTCGTCAGGGTATTAACCGGCAAGGAAATACCGTCCAACGGTTTACCTATCGATATCGGGGTGGTCTGTCATAACGTTGCCACGGCCGCCGCAGTCTGTGAAACCATTGAAGCTGGCAAACCGCTTATTTCGCGTAATCTGACGATGACCGGTGAAGCAATTGAAACACCGTGCAATCTGGAAGTCCTTTTCGGTACCTCCTTTGCGCATTTGCTCGACACCTGTGGCTGGCATGCGGAACAGACGGACGAAGTGTTAATGGGTGGGCCAATGATGGGATTTGGCATCTCATCCCTGGATGCCCCTGTGATCAAAACCACCAACTGTATCCTGGCGCGCCCCAAGAACCAGCCACACCGTCAGCCGGCCATGCCCTGCATTCGCTGTGGTCAATGCGCCGATGTGTGTCCTGCTCGTTTGTTACCTCAACAGTTGTACTGGTATTCGCACGCCAAAGACTTCGACAAGGTGCAGGACTATAACCTGTTTGACTGTATTGAATGTGGCTGTTGTGCTTATGTCTGTCCCAGCCACATACCCCTGGTGCAGTACTACCGATTCGCCAAGACCGAAATCTGGGCCATGGAACGGGACAAAATTAAAGCCGATCATGCGCGTGAACGTCACGAGTTCCACCAGTATCGGATGGAACGCAAGCAGCAGGAAGACGAAGAACGCAAACGTATGAAGAAGGAACTGTTGAAAAAAACCCAGGGCAAGGAAGAAACCGGAACAGATGCCAAACAAGCGGCCATTGATGCCGCCATGGCAAGAGTCAAGGCGAAACGGGATGACCAGGAACAGCAAAAGAAAAACGTGGATAACCTGAGTGAAAAACAGCAGCAGGCTCTATCCGAAGTGGAGAAAAGACGCCAACGCTTACGTGAAGCCGAGTCCAACAATGAGGACAGCAACTGAATATGCACGCCGTTCACAGCTCCCCCCATACTCCACCCCAGAACAGCGTTTCCCGCATGATGCTGGCTGTGTTGTTCGCCCTCATCCCGGGGATACTGGTGTATATCTTTTTCTTCGGCTGGGGCGTTGTCGTCAATATCACTCTCGCCGTGGTGGCCGCGATTGTCTGTGAAGCCCTGATGCTGGGAATGCGACATCGTCCGATCAAACCCTATCTACTTGACGGTAGCGCCGTGGTCACTGCCATGCTGTTTGCCCTGGCCTTACCAACACTTACGCCATGGTGGTTGATCGTGGCCGGCATTGCCTTCGCTATCGTGATTGCCAAACACCTGTATGGCGGTCTCGGCTATAACCCGTTTAACCCTGCCATGGTTGGTTATGCCACCTTATTGATTGCGTTTCCAAAAGAAATGACTGCCTGGTTGCCGGCAGGTATCCATGAAGTCACCTTTATCGATAACCTGCGCTATACCTTTTTGAACGCGTTACCGGAGGGCATGACTTACGACAGCCTGACCATGGCGACGCCATTGGATACGGTAAAAACCGAATTGGCCCAGGATCGGACCATGGGAGAAATCCCGGTGCGTTATTCCGGCCTGTTTGGCGGCGTTGCCGGACGAGGCTGGGAATGGGTCAATCTGATGTTTATGCTCGGCGGGTTGATATTAATCTATATGAAAGTTATCAACTGGCGTATCCCCCTGGCGGTGGTCCTTGGCTTGTTTGTGATAGCCACCATGTTTGCCATACCCGACCCCGACTTGCGCCCATCTCCCTGGTTCCATATGTTTGGTGGTGCAGCCATGTTGGGGGCTTTCTTCATTGCGACCGATCCGGTCACGGCGGCCGCCACACCGCGAGGTCAGCTGATTTACGGCTTTGGCATCGGCATCATCATATATATTATCCGTACCTGGGGGGGATACCCGGATGGAGTGGCTTTCGCTGTATTGATCATGAATATGGCCGTTCCCACCCTTGACTACTACACCCGGCCAAGGGTGTTCGGCCAGGAGAAGAAATAACATGTCCCTGGCCCGCCACATGACCATCAGTGCCGTGCTACTGGGATTGTTTGCTATTGTTGGCACAGCAATGGTGGCATTGATTCATGACGCGACCGCTGAACGCATAGCCGCTAACCACCGTGCGTTCTTATTAAAGAGTTTGCATATTCTTGTCCCACCCGATCAACATGATAACGACTTGTTCACTGATGTCATCACGGTGACCAATAAAGAATTACTTGGCACTGACAAACCCGTACGGGTTTACCGGGCACGACACGAAGAAAACCCCGTAGCCGCTATCATTAACGCAGTTGCTCCCGATGGATACAGTGGTAGTATCGAATTACTGGTTGCCATTCGCTACGATGGTACCCTGGCAGGGGTGCGCGTAGTTAAGCATAAGGAAACACCTGGCCTGGGTGATGGCATTGATGCCAGCCGATCCGACTGGATCCTGGCATTCAATGATCGCTCATTGGCGGTTCCCGAGAAAAAAGGCTGGGCAGTCAAACGCGATGGAGGCATTTTTGATCAGTTTACCGGCGCAACGATATCACCACGCGCCATCGTGAATGCGGTATACCGAAGCCTGCTTTACTTCGATACCCACAAGGATGAGCTGTTCGAAATGCCGGCCATGCCGACTGAGGAAAAAGCATCATGACAGACCAAAGTTATCCCTACATCATTAATCAAGGTCTATGGAACAATAACGCCGCCCTGGTGCAGATTCTCGGCCTGTGTCCCTTGCTGGCGGTCTCCAACACGGTCATTAATAGCCTCGGCCTGGGGCTGGCAACGACTCTGACCCTGGTCGCCTCCAATGGCACGGTTTCCCTCATTCGTCGCTGGGTACGACCCGAGATACGGATACCCGTGTTCGTATTGATTATCGCCTCGGTTGTTACCGTAATTGAGCTGGCAATGAATGCCTGGTTTCATGAGCTTTATTTGATCCTGGGAATATTTATTCCCCTGATTGTTACTAACTGTACGATCATCGCCCGGGCGGAGTCTTTTGCCTCCAAGAATGCTTTAATTCCTTCAGTTTTAGACGGCTTGTTCATGGGAATCGGATTTATGGCCGTGTTGGTTGTTCTGGGTGCCATACGCGAACTCGTCGGATTTGGTACCTTGCTGTCCCATGCGGACTTGATGTTCGGTGAAATTGGTAAATCCATGACCATTCAACCGTGGAAGCAATACACCGGCTATTTGCTTGCGATCCTGCCTCCCGGTGCATTCCTGGGGCTTGGGTTTATTATTGCCATTAAAAACATATTCGATAAACGCCGCTCCCGTAAAGTGCAAAAAGTCGTTGTCTCTGAACCTGAACTGGCATAAGACCTAAAATTAAAAATTATATTCGCTCACGGAAACGTGGCCGACAAAACCCGATATTGCCAGTCCATATTGAATGATGAAAAAAGAAAACATTGCCGAGATTTTCAAGCGATTAAAAAAGCACAATCCTGCACCCACCACAGAACTGAACTATACCTCACCATTTGAATTACTGATTGCAGTGATTCTCTCCGCCCAGGCAACGGATAAAGGGGTTAATAAAGCAACCGATCAGCTTTATAAAGTTGCCAATACCCCGGAAGACATCCTGGCGCTAAAGGAAGGCGGCCTGAAACAGTACATCAAAACCATTGGCCTGTTTAACACCAAGGCCAGGAACATAATCAAGACCTGTAAAATCCTCAGCGAGAAATATGACAGCCAGGTACCTGAAGACCGCCAGGCGCTGGAAAACCTGCCTGGCGTCGGCCGCAAAACCGCCAATGTCATTCTCAATACCGCGTTTGGCCACCCCACCATTGCGGTCGATACGCATATCTTTCGTGTTTCCAACCGCACCGGGATTGCGCCTGGGAAAACGGTAATGGAAGTCGAAAAAAAATTACTCAAGGCCGTACCCGCACGCTATAAACAGGATGCCCATCACTGGTTGATTCTACAGGGGCGTTATACCTGCATCGCACGTAAGCCCCGATGCGGCTCATGCCTGATTGAAGACCTCTGTGAGTTCAAGGATAAAAATCTCAACTGAAGCAGGAATTCGGTTTTGACTCTAATGTCTTAATAGGTACACTTGTAAGTTATCCTCACCCTCATTACTCTAACCCCCATGTTTGGACAAGATCGTTCCCAACTTCGCCGCATGTTCTTTTCTGCCTGGCGAAAATATCAAACCAGGGAAATTGTGGAACCTCTGGAGCAAATGATTATCCAAATCATCCAGCAGCACCCTGAGTACCACGCCCTGTTAGAGGATGAAGATGCCAATCTGGAAAAGGATTACACCCCGGAAATGGGACAGACTAATCCCTTTCTGCACATGGCCATGCATATCGGCATCCAGGAACAGTTGGCAAGCCGACGTCCTGATGGTATTACTGAAAGATATTCGCAACTGCTTCGAAGCTTTTCCGACCCCCATGAAGTGGAACATCAAATGATGGAATGTCTGGCAGAAATGATGTGGCAAAGCCAACGCAATGGCACTCAGCCGGATGAAATGGCCTATCTCGAGTGCCTGCGAAAGCGTTCTCAAAGGTCCTGATACCGTGCCGGTCGTCGACAGCCAGCTAAAAATGCTAATCCGCCTCCTGGCCGCCACCGCTGATGGGGATAAAAATGCCTTTTCCCGCCTATATCGCCTCACCAGTCCGAAACTATATGCCATTGCCATGCGTATATTAAAGACAGAGGGACAAGCCCAGGAGTGTCTGCAGGAAGCCTATTTAAGTGTCTGGCGCCAGGCAGCGACATATCAGCAGGGCAAGGCCGCGCCAATGACCTGGCTGGTCACCATTGTGAGAAACCGGGCCCTCGATATGTTACGGCGCCAGCGGCACGAGCTAAGACGTGAAGACGTCGAGGTGGAAATGCTAAGTGCCCCACCGTCCGGTAACACGGTAGATCGCCTGGCGATCGAGAAATGTATGCAAGGCCTGAGAATAGACCAAAGAGAGTGTCTGCAATTGGCCTATTTCGAGGGACTGACCCATCCCGAATTGGCTGACCGGCTGAGTCATCCCATCGGGACGATTAAAACCTGGATTCGACGAGGACTGGAGCAGTTACGACAATGTCTGGAAGCCTGAGATATCAAGATCCTGATCTGCGAGCCCTGCTTGCCGGTGAGTATGTGCTCGGCAACCTGCACGGTCGGGCTCGCCAGCGCCTCGAGACCCTGATGCTGGAGGATGAGGAGCTGCGTAACCAGGTCACCCTCTGGGCCCAGCGGCTGGAACCCCTTAACGATGAACTGGAAGCCAGGACTCCGCCGGCAAGTGTCTGGACGGCCATCGAGCAACAAATCGGTTCCGATAGAAAACCGATCTGGAACAACCTGGCATTCTGGCGCCCACTGGGTACAGTAGCCGTTGCGGCTTCACTGATGCTCGCGCTGCTCGTGGGAATTAACCTATATCAGGCTCCGGGACCCGAACGTATCGCCTTTGTCACCGATGCTGAGAATCAGCCCGTGTGGCTGGTCAGCGCCACACCCCGGTCCCGTAAATTGCACATCAAAACCCTCAAGCCCATGGACATGCCGGCCGGCGAGGTCTGCGTGCTCTGGCTGGTCTGGAATGACGGCGCCACCCAGGGGGTGGCCGCACTGCCGGACAGTACCGGGGAAACCAGCGTGGTTTTACCCAGAAGCATGAAACGTGATCCCAACAAGGCCAAACTGGTCGTCACAGTCGAATCGGGAGATGACGCCGTCACCAACATGCAGGGGGAAGTCATGTTCAAAGGGCCGTGGGTGGAACTTTAGAGTAAAATGCGATTCAAATCGCAAAATAGATGACTTTTTTACTATAGTTTTGAATCCAATTTAAAAAACATAGCGTATAAAATATAACCCGCCTGGATACCGGTCCTATCCAGGCTAATTTTTGACCACAACAGGAGATAATCCAATGACTCAGAAAACCAAAACCCCACTTGCCCTTGCCATCGGTACCGCTTTCGCCGCCAGTCTGGCAGCCAGCAGCATCGCTAACGCGGCGCCTAACAGCAGCAATCCGTTTGCCATGTCCGACCTGAACAGTGGCTACATGCAGGTCGCGGATTCCCACATGAAAGAAGGCAAATGCGGCGAAGGGAAATGCGGCGGCGCCAAAAAAGACACCAACGAAGGCAAATGCGGCGAAGGGAAATGCGGCGGTTCCAAGAGCAGCACGGAAGGCAAGTGCGGCGAAGGTAAATGCGGCGGTTCCAAGAGCAGCACGGAAGGCAAGTGCGGCGAAGGTAAATGCGGCGGCAATAAGTAAGCCCGGCATAACCACATGAACGCGAGTCAATATCCCGTTCATGGCGCCGGATTGGGTCTGCGGCGGACCCTCATGGGTCCGCTGACTGACCAACCTCCATCCCAGGTTGAGTTCTACGAAGTCGCGCCGGAAAACTGGATGGGAGTTGGCGGTAGCCAGGGCAAAGCGTTTCGTGCCTTTACCGAGCGCTACCCATTCCTCTGCCATGGTCTTTCCCTGTCGATAGGTAGTCCGGCCCCGCTGGATGAGGCCTTTCTGCATCGACTGAAGCCGTTCCTGCGCGAACATAATATTCGCACTTATTCAGAACATCTGAGCTATTGTAGCGACGATGGCCATTTGTATGATCTCATGCCCATCCCTTTTACTGAGGAAGCGGTGCATTACGTGGCACAGCGTATCCGGCGTGTACAGGATATTCTGGAACAACCCATTGCCATGGAAAATGTCTCCTATTACACCGCACCAGGAAAGGAGATGGATGAAATTGAATTCCTCAAGGCGGTACTGGACGAGGCTGACTGCCAGCTACTGCTTGATGTAAATAATATCTACGTTAATAGCGTTAATCATCAGTATGATGCGATTGATTTTTTACATGCCTTACCGGCAAAACGCATTAGCTACATTCACGTCGCCGGCCATTACAATGAAGCTGAAGACCTTATTGTCGATACTCACGGTGCCGATGTCATCGACCCGGTATGGGAACTGCTGAATAAGACCTATGCCCGCTTCGGTGTCGTCCCTACCCTGCTGGAGCGTGACTTTAATATCCCTCCCCTGGCGGAACTGTTAACGGAAGTCGATAACATCGTGTCAATCCAGTCCAAACATCAACAAGACCATGACACCATTGCGCAACAAGCCTGACGAAACCGGTTTCAAGCAAACGCAGTACGCCTTTGCCGCGCATATACGCGATCCTTTAAATCATCCCTGCCCACAGGATGTGGAAGATCGCCGCATGAATATTTATCGTGAATTGTTTTACAACAACGTTGAAGGCTTCATGGCCAGCAGTTTCCCGGTGCTGCGGAAAATTATGGATGACGCGCAGTGGCATGCACTGATTCGGCATTACTTTTCAAATCATAAAGCCAGGACGCCGTTATTTCCCGAAATGCCACGGGAATTTCTGCAATACCTGCAGGAAGAACGTGAGCCTCGGGACAGCGACCCTTCATTTCTGTTGGAGCTGGCTCACTACGAATGGGTTGAACTGGCCCTTTCACTGGCTGATGAGGAAAACGAGGCTAACGACATTCATCCCGATGGTGATCTTCTGGAGGAACATCCCGTCCTGTCATCGCTGGCGTGGCCATTACAATATAATTATCCGGTTCATCAAATCGGCCTCGACTACCAGCCAGAAAACCCGTCCGAATTACCCACCTTGATTGTCGTATATCGAAATACCGACGATAAAATCGGTTTTTTGGAAATTAACCCGGTTACCGCCCGACTCTTACAATTATTGAGCGAAGACAACAATCAATCTGGCAGAACCTTGCTTGAGCAAATTGCGGTTGAAATCAATCATGCTGATCAAGAGGCGGTGGTGCTGGGCGGACTATCCATATTACAAGACCTGCGGATGCGAGACATTATTCTCGGCACTCGAAAAACTGCAGCCTGATAAACAACAATAATCCTCGTCATGGAGATGTATAATGCAAAAACTTCTACAACTACAGGCGCTACTCGATAAAACCCGTAAAGTTGATTTTCTTGGACCGCTGGCTTTACGGTTATATTTGGCACCGATTTTTATTCTTGCCGGCATGAACAAGCTGTCGCATGTTGAAGACGTTGCCAGCTGGTTCGAATGGCTAGGATTTCCAGCTCCAACTTTAATGGTTTACCTCGCCGGGCTTACTGAGCTTCTGGGTGGCATAGCTCTGCTCTTCGGCCTTGCTGTGCGCTGGTTTGCCATTCCACTGATGTTTACCATGATTGTCGCTGCTGCTACAGCGCATTGGGAAAACGGATGGCATGTCCTACCCGAAACTCAGTTGACCGTTCCATGGGAATGGAAAGTTGAGAAAATTACCGAGGCTAATATTCGCAAGGAAAAGGCGGTAGAGATCCTTAAGCAACATGGTAATTATGACTGGCTAACCGAACACGGTAGTATCACCATTCTTAAAAATGGTATTGAGTTTGCTGCCACGTATTTCATTATGCTGCTGGTATTATTCTTCATCGGCGCAGGTAAGTATGCCAGCCTGGATTACTGGATTGCCCGCAAGTTCAAGACTGTATAATTCCAGACTTGGGACTCAGGGCGCAGTATGCGCCCTGTTTAGCTCGGAGTGTCCGGCATCTAACAAGTCATCCAGAGGTAATGGCTCTCCAATTTCACGACCCTGCATATAGTCAACTCCCAGGGTTTGCAGACATTGAACAATTTCAGGTGATTCGACAAATTCGGCAATTGTCTTGATCCCCATTACATTACCGATCTGTTGAATGGAATTCACCATCGCATAATCCGTATCATCATGAGAAATATTACGTACAAAACTTCCATCGATTTTAAGGTAATCGACAGAGAGGTGTTTTAGATAGGCAAACGAGCTCAAACCACTTCCAAAATCATCCAGTGCAAATGTACATCCCATCCCATGCATGATTGAAATAAAACGTTGTGCATGATCAAAATTGGTAATAGCCGCTGTTTCAGTAATCTCGAAACAAAGGTTGACCGGTTCCAAATCCAGTTTATCAATTTCGGTTACCAGGAAACCCAAAAAATGGTCATCCGATAAAGATTGGCCGGACAGATTAATCGCGCAAACAAGCTGCTTGGGCGCAACATATTCCACAAGCCTTGGCAGAATTTCCAGGGTACGTCTCACTACCCACTGATCAATATCCACCATTAAATGATAACGTTCGGCCGCGGGTACAAAATGTTTTGGCTCAATGATATCACCTCTATCATTGAGCATGCGTATTAACAACTCCGCATGCCAGATGGAGTAGTCAGATAACGCCACATCACGAATTGGTTGGTAGTAGAGGCAGAAAGAATCTTCTTGCAGGGCACGCCTAATCCGTTGCATCCATCGCATTGTGCCATGATGGCGCGCCAGCTCCGCATCATCTTTTTTATACACATGAACACGGTTTCGACCTTGATCCTTTGCTATATAACAGGCGGAATCCGCATCTCGTAAGATATCTGATATTTCACCACTGTCCGAGTTTACTGGTACAAGCCCAATACTCACGCCTACTCCATGAACATGGTCATCCCATACCATACGATAGTTTTTGATAGTCTCACAAATTTCATCCGCAATTTTCTTCGCCCGTTTTATTGGGCAGCCGGTAAGGATAATACCAAACTCATCCCCACCCAGACGTGCTAACGTGTCCATGTCACGAATACAATCTTCAAGTCTAGATGAAATCTCCTGTATCATCTGATCACCAGCCGCATGCCCACTTGTATCGTTGACCACCTTGAATGCATCCAGGTCAAGGTACAACATGGCATGCTGCTGACCGGTTTTCCTCACTGTTTCCAGAAGCGAGACCAGACGATTTTCAAACTCCTGCCGATTAAACAACCCCGTCAATGCATCATGTGTAGCTTGATGCGACATTTGCTGTGCCATGGTCTGTAATACGGTAACATCGTGGAACACCAACACAGTACCGATAATATTTTGCTGCTTGTCACGAATTGGTGAAACTGTGGCTTCAATGGAGTACTTCTGAGTAGAACGTGTGCCTTGCAAAACAATCTCACCTGCAACATTTACGCTGGCTTCAGTCATTAGACAATTTGCCACCGGATCAGTAACGACTTCACCCGTATATTGATCCGTGAGTTTGATGATATCCGCCAGATATTTTCCTGCTGCATCTCGCTTATTCCAACCAGACAAATGTTCTGTAACGGGATTGATGTAGTTTATTATGCCATCTGCATCTGTAGTAATTACACTGTCACCAATGCTCTCCAGCGTTACCAACGCCCGTTCCTTCTCATTGGAAAGTGCGCTTTCCACTGCCAATCGTTCAGACAGATCCTGAATGACTACGACCTGCAAATACATATCACCTAGCGGAAAATCCTTACAGCGCAATACCACAGGTATTCGACCACCACCTTTACAGCGAGCCATCACCTGATACGACTTGCCATTCGGCATAAAAAAATTATGGCGTAACAGCTCTCGTGACTCTTCAGCAATGATCTGCAGTGAATCCATCCCCATAAGCTCATACACGTCATAACCAAGCATGTTTGCGAGATTTCTATTCACATCGACAATTGTGCCCTGGTCCTGGATTACGATCCCCTCATTACTGGCATCTGATAAGCGTCTGAATCGTTCTTCCGCCTTGCGCCTTTCAATATTTTCTTTTTTCATTTCCATATTCAGGCGCATGGCTTCAGTATTCGATTTTCTTAATTCACCGATCAATTGCTTATTTTGATTTGCGATCTCAAAGTTCTGGCACACCATTTTGTACAAGTAATAGGATGCTGTCGAAATCAGAAAAATAAAGACAAGAATAAGCACACCAATGCCGGCATATATCATGCCTTCTGATAATAAGTAATAAATACAAAGCGGTAGTAATGCCGGCAAGATAAATAACATTCCAGCATGGCGTATGGCCGCGTGGGTCATCGCCGCTACTGCCGCCCCTCCCCCAATAACGACAATAATGAATGCTTGATAAAGAGGTTCGGCAGGCATGAGTAATATGCTACCTGTGCCCCAGGCGCTACCAGCCAGCAGGCTGCCAAGCAGGAAACTCTTTTTCCAGAAAGTGAGTTGTTTAGAACGGCGTGCTGCAGGTGAACGTAGGTATGTGAGAGATAGGGCAATGCGCAATATATAGATAAAAATTGCCGCGCTTAACCATAGTGTTAACACTAGTGGGTTATTCTGGTTTTTCAGCACATAGGCGAAAAACAATAAGATTCCGATCGTACCAAATAAGGTATAAAAAGATTGTTGATAGATCAGCCCCACCTGCTCAAATTCGAGCTCGTTAAGCTTCCGCAGAGTCTGACTCGTTCCTGTATCAGTCTTCTGAATATTTGATTTTTGGGCTTCCACGACCTGTATCTGATGACCTATATTTACTCCATGGTCATCAGATTATAGTCAAAAAACAGTTACCTACCCTGTTTTTTGGCTCTCAAACGTAAACGTAATGCATTAAGTTTGATGAAGCCCTCAGCATCCTGCTGATCATAAGCGCCTGCATCTTCTTCGAAAGTAGCAATGCTTTCATCAAACAGGCTGTCCGATTCCGATTTTCGACCCACAACAATGACATTGCCTTTATATAGCTTGAGTCGTACCACGCCATTAACCGATTGTTGTGATACATCGATCAACTCCTGTAACATTTCGCGTTCCGGTGACCACCAAAAGCCGTTATAGATCAAACTGGCATACTTGGGCATTAATTCATCCTTAAGATGTGCGGCCTCACGGTCCAGGGTCAACGATTCCATTGCCCGGTGTGCCTTGAGCATGACAGTACCCGCGGGTGTTTCATAACAACCCCGTGACTTCATACCAACGTAACGATTCTCCACGATATCATCACGCCCGATGCCATTGTCACCCGCAACCTGATTAAGATAAGCCATCACCTGTGCCGGCGTCATAGCGTTACCATCGATGGCGACAATATCACCTTTATTGAAAGTCAGTTCCAGATAGGTCCGCTTATTCGGGGCAGCTTCGGGTGAGACACTCCAGCGCCACATGTCGTCTTCCGGCTCGATCCATGGATCCTCAAGAATGTCGCCTTCGTAGGAAATATGCAGCAGGTTGGCGTCCATTGAATACGGCGACTTCTTACCCTTTTTCTTGAAGTCGACCGGTATGCCATGTTGCTCGGCATAGGCCATGAGTTTTTCGCGCGAATTGAGATCCCACTCACGCCACGGAGCAATCACGGTTACATCCGGTTTCAGGGCATAGGCACCCAGTTCAAACCTAACCTGATCGTTCCCCTTGCCAGTGGCG
>JAHEIJ010000005.1 GCA_024639445.1 Gammaproteobacteria bacterium | reverse complement strand
TCAGTATTGAGACGGATTCGCACACCTGCCTGTTTGAGCGTGTGCGCCACCTGTAGCAACTCCGGCAATCGCAGGGTCGGTTCCCCCAGGCCACAAAACACCACTTCCCGGTACCGCGTGGAATCGCCTATGGCTGCCAGCATTTGCTCCACACTGGGCTCCTGCCTGAGTTTCAATGGATAGCCCTGCACCTCCCAGTCCTTGTTGAACTTCGGGCAGAACTCACACCGCAGGGTGCAGCGACTGGTGAGGTTGAGATAACAGTTTCCGTGCAGGGTATAAGCAACCACATCCTCCAACCCGTTCCTGATCCCGGCGCCCGGGTCAGTTCCAGGTTTAGTGCCAGAATCAATCACAGAGTTGCCGGATGTTTGCCTGTCCACTGCTTCGAGCGCCATTCGCCCACCTGTTTAATTTGTGAACGAATTTTGTACCCCATCAGCCAGGCGGAGGCGTTGATATGGATCAACCGAGTCGTATGTCAGATATGACAGTGCTCAAATGCCATGCAAATAGTTGATATTGGTCGCTAAATCCCACCTATACGCATACCAATTATCAGCCTACTCTTTAAATATAAGTAACTGTTACCTGATTCCAGCTGAATTATATAAATACAAGCGGACAAAACTCAGGTTATGGGAGCCGTTGATCCATGAGCACTCTGCCAATAACCCGGAGAATGGCACTCGCGGGACTAGCTTTGCTCATCCTGCTTTTTAGCCTCCCACTCGGGGCGGATACCGTACAGGAAAAACTACCTTCCGGTCGCTATGGTGTGGCCTCATTTCATCAGGCGGAGTTGAGTAAACCGGCCATCCTGGTACTGCACGGATTTTTAACCACCCATAACTTCAATACCGTCATGAGTATCGCTGAACTACTGGCGGAAAACGGCAACACAGTCCTGGCACCGACCATGACCCTCGGCATCAACGCCCGTCAAGGCGGCCTGTCCTGCGATGCCATACATACCCACACGCTGGAAGGGGATCTTGAGGAAATCGCATTCTGGATAGATTGGCTCAACAATCGCGGCCACAAACACATCGTATTGATTGGCCATTCATCCGGCAGCCTGGAACTGCTGGCTTACCTCAACAAAAACCCGCACCCGGCGGTAAAAAAGCTCATCGCCACCAGCCTGGTATATGCCGATGGCTTCAATGCGACGACCCTGGTTGAGCAACAAATCGCTGCGGCACAACAAAAACACCGCCAGGGAGATCGCTCCCTGCAAAGTTACACCCTGTCCTACTGTCGAAATAACTTCCTTGCCCCACCCTATGTTTATCTGTCATACACCGCCTGGACCCGGGAGCGGGTGTTAACCGCCCTGAAACAGAGTCCGGTTCCGGTAGGCATCATCATGGGCGGCAAAGACAACCGTTTTCAGGAAGTCTGGGTCCAGGAGCTGCAACAAACCGGAGCGGAGGTTCTCATCATTCCGGGGGCCACGCATTTCTTTGATTCGCATCACGAATTTGACTTGCATGATGCCATCCTGTCGCAGCTTGAATGAACCTATGAAGATAAAATCCCACAAATTTACATTTTCTCTGCATACCCTGCTGATATTATTTTTAACCGGTGGAATAATCGTGTTTGTCGGCCTGGGCATTCACTTACTGCTCAAAGTACAGCAGGTAAATCAGGCGGCCACTACAGAGAGGTTTACGAATGCCAACATGGAGCTGACTCGTGCGTTGCAAAAACTGACGCAGAACGCCACGGATCTCGGGCTACGTTTTTCCGCCTGGGATGAAGTACAACAACAGTTATTGACGCCTACTTATTACGCCTATTGGCGCGAACAGCGCATGCGGAAAGTTCGCCAATTGCCTGAGTATGTGGTTGATATCGAATTGTATAACTTCGATGGCAAAACATTAGTTCAACCACATACCAGCTCATTACCTAACCCGCTTCCGACGGATAAAAGTTATTTTACATCTGAAAATAACCATTCGTTTCTGTATCGTTTTACCCCGGTTTATGACCGCATCGATACCAGGAAAATTATCGGCTATACCGGCATAAAACTGGATGTACTGCCGGCGCTGTTGGCCATTTACCATTTTTCCCATACCCGGGCAGACAGCATCAAGTCAATTAGCTTCGCTGAATCGTTGACAAGCATTGATGAAGTATTGCCGTATGTGGAATTTGAACCACTTCCCTCACCTCAATCGAGCCATCTGGAATCATTGATTAAGTGGAACCTGCTGCACTTTTCCATCCTGATGGCCGGCATGGTGCTGCTATTGTATTTCCTCTTTAGCTATTTTCTTAAACGTCCACTCGCCACATTAGTAAAGCAAATCAATACGCTCCGTGCCGGCAATCCTTCACCATTACTCGAAAGCCAGTTCCCGCTGGCTGTCACTGAAATTGACACGCTGAAAGAATCGCTGATTCGCTACCAATATGATCTGGATAAAGTCCATTCCAAACTGGATAGACAAAACGTAGAACTGTGGCACCTGGCGCACCATGACCCGCTCACCGGCACCTATAATCGCCGCGCCTTTGATGATGACTGGGTTCATTTAACGGAACTGTTCCAGGATCAGCGCATCAGTATTTCCTATTTACTGTTTGACTGTGACCACTTCAAGGCCATTAATGACACATACGGTCATCAAATCGGTGATGACTTAATAAAAATAATTGCATCAAATTTACAACAATGTCTGCGCAAAGGTGACAAACTCTACCGTCTGGGGGGTGATGAATTCGCCGCCATCATTCTTAATACATCGACTGAAGGGGTCGCTTATCTCGCCGAGCGCTGCATCAAGACCATTCAGTTCTACCCCTTCAGGGACCTGGGTATCAGGGAACCGGTGTCAATCTGTGTTGGGATTGCCAATGCCGAAGGTACTGACCTCAATGAATTAAAAGCATTGCCGCGCCATGCCGATCTGGCGATGTATCACGCCAAAAAATCTTCTGCCAAGATCCAGGTTTACACGCAAAAAATGGGCGAGGACTCATCTATCCTTTCCAGTCATATTGTCAATGCCGTACTGGCTGCGATTAAAGATGACGACAGAATTCTGCCTCATTATCAGGAGATACGCCGCTGTAACACGAATACGGTTTCCTTTTATGAGGCCCTTGTTCGCCTTAAAGATGTTGATGGAATGATTTATCCCGGGGATATCTTCCCGGTGATCAATCGCCATGCGCTGGGTGCTGAATTTGATCATGGCATCATTGCGGCCATTCAGCGCGACCTAGAGGCAGACATCATCCCTCATGGCACCGGGGTCTCCATTAACCTTTCTGCCGCCGCTCTGATTGAACCTGATTTGGATCGACATATTGTCGGCCTGCTGCCTTACCTGCATAGCCATACTATTGTCATGGAAGTAACTGAAACTTCCATAATCTCGCATCTTAACCAGGCCACCGATAACCTGAAAGAACTGCAACGGCTTGGTTTTATTATTGCCCTGGATGACTTTGGCAGTGGTTATTCGTCAATTCGTTACCTGGCAAATATGCCGGTTGATATTGTCAAGTTTGATATCGCCATGATCCAGACCATGCGGGAAAGTCCACGCAACCGCAAGATCGTCGAGCATATCGCAAAAATGATACGTGACGCGGGTTATCTGCTTATCGCGGAAGGGATTGAAGATCAGAAAACGCTTGAGCTTGTAATTGAAATGGGTGCGACACACGTTCAGGGATTTCACATTGATAAACCTGTTCGACTCCCCCATAAACTGCCGAATGCCAGTAACCAGTAATCCTTACTCTGTCAGATCACGGTATCTTACTACCCGGTTACGCCCCTCCCCTTTGGCATGGTACATCGCCTGATCGGCATTGCTCAGTAAAACGTCTTCATCAACACCATCTGTCGGGAACATAGCGATGCCGATACTCACCGTGACATGTACAAATTTTGTCTCACTCACCGCAAGTGGGGTACTGGCCAGGCTGCGCCGGATACGCTCGGCAATTTCCACCGACTCCGTTTCTGAGGTATCAGGTAGAACAATCACTATCTCTTCTCCACCATAACGACCAACATAGTCTATGCCGCGGACATATTTTTCGATTAGTTCAGTAGCAGTCACCAACACGGCATCACCAACCTGATGGCCATAGGTATCATTGATTCTCTTGAAATAATCCAGGTCCAGCATCATCAGGCCCAGGGTGGATTCATTACGTGTTGCACGCACCAACTCTGAATCCAGAATTTGTAGGATCGCTTTTTTGTTTAACAGGTTCGTCAGACCATCACGGGTTGCGATCTCCTCCAGCTTATCTGCCATACTGTTAAATGTAACTGCCAGTTTACCCAGTTCGTTGTTCGATTCAATCTCAATCCGGTGACTGAAATCTCCATGGCCAAATTGCATCGCTCCCTTTTCGATCACCTGTAATGGAATAACGACATTTCTGATAAAAAAGATGATGATAGTGGCGGACAATAAAAATGCCATGACCATAATGACGATACTGATATAGCTGACATTATTCAGATGTTTATCAACACTGTCGCGTTTATTCACTATTGCCTGATTAATGTTCTGGTGATAAAGCATGACTTCTACGATAGCCACACCGAGTCGTTGATCAAACTGGTTAAATAAGCGTACTGCTTCTTCTTCATTAATCTGGTCCCGCAATAACACCAGGTTGTCAGCATTAACAGTCGCTGCCTGCCATTCAATATATGCCTGCTTGATGATTTCCTTATTCACCAGGCCAATATCATCAGACTTTGTTTCGACCATCTCCCGCAACATCTGATTAATCTGGTCCTTGAGACGGAGGTATTTATCTCTTTCTTCAGCATTGCTGCTGATTAAATGATTAGTGACCGGCAAGGATACCTGATACAACAATTCCCGCACCTCGCCAACGGGAAGGCCATAAAGGAATACATCATCCATCACGGAATCAAATGAAGTAACTGTATTGAGGTAGATGTAGTAGCCGGCCCCAGCCAGAGTCACGAGAGGGAACAACAGGCTGAACACACCAATCAGGATTTGTCGCCTGAGGGAAGAAAAAAAGACTTTAATCCGGCCGGGTTTTACGGGAGTCAGGGGCATTGTTACAGGGTATTACGCTATTACCAGGATGATAGAAACGAATAGTAAATATATCTCACCACCTTAGCTCATAATCAGGCAAATGACATGATCTATAACAATTATCATTGATTTTACGAGCCCCGTAATATTGATTCAGGTATTACTTAATATATAGCCATGCGAACTGGAATTTCGCACTACTCAGGAACTTAATTATTAAATCTCAATGAGGGCAAGGTTGCATGAATGCGTTGTTTAACTTCGGGGTAACTATTAAAGAGATAAACCATATAGGCATCAGCCTGATCATTCTTGTGGATTGCTACTAACAACCCCTGTGAATAGTCCAGTGATAATTGCTGGCTGACATCAAATACCGCGGCAGCGGCCCAATCGGCGTTGAACAGTTCTTTCGCCTGCTCGCCGGTATATTCGCGCCGCGGCGTATCACCGCCCCGGGACAACTGTTCCACCAGAGAGGCAAATAACATATTAAACAGGTGATTGGGTTCAGGTGCTGAATTGTGTGGATCGCTATAGTCGATTGTTACTCGACTAAGCGGTCGTATGGCATAACGTGTTTCCAGTTTGCCGTCCTGACTGCGAATTGCATGCTCATAAGGAAGTAGCGGGTTCGCCACCGGCGGCATTGGATTGAAGCCTTGCGGCGCGGTAAAAGTCAGTCCAGCTTCGCTTAGTCTTTGCTGGAACGGTTTTGATAAGGTTTTATTGTTGCAACCAACCGCAACCATCAATATCAGACAACACAGCCACCACGCATGTACACACTTGAGTTTAAAAGTCATACGTCTTATCCGGAATTGTTTTTATTTTTGTTCTTCTTGTGACTCGCTTCAAGTTTGTCCACCAACTGCTGCGCGGTCTTATCCCATTCCTTGTTATCGTTGAGTTCGATAAAACGCCTGAAGTCCGCGATGGCATTTTCATTTTGCCCCAGGGCCTCATAAGTTGAGGCGCGGTTGAAGTAGGGTGCGGCAAGGTGCGGATCAACGGCAATACAGTGGCTAAAGTCAACTAACGCCTTTTCCAGTTCACCCTGGCTGTGATACATGGCGCCACGATTGAATCTAGCCGCCAGGAAATCAGGATTGAGTTCAATCGCTCGATTCAAATCCCGCAAGGCATCCTTGTTGCGCCCAAAACCTTTATAGGCCTGAGCGCGATTTACCAGGATGGCCGGGTTTGCCGGATCGAGGCTGGCGGCAGTTTCCAGATCTTGCAAGGCCTCAGTCAGGCGTTTCTGTTCCAGGCGCAAGCTACCACGGATGGTAAATAGATCAGCATTCTTTGGGTATTTACTGATTGCCTGGTCCATCACATCCAGTGCTTCGGGATAACGCCCTTCGGCGCGATGCTGTAACGCCACCGCAATCAGTTTATCGGGTCCTAGCGTGGAATGAGGATCATGCTGTCCACCGTGGGGCCGACCGGGCTTGATCACCGAGAATGGCGGCACCGTCGATGCCTGGGCGACAGGTTCATCAGCTGCTTGCAGAAACTGCAACGGCGCGATTAAAAAGGAAAGGCTTGTCGCAGTCGCGACAAGCCTTATCCGGTACTGCTTAACATTTATCATACAACTAGTTTACTTGTTACCCTTCTGTTTTGCATAGGCCTTGATCATCTTGTTCATCAGATCAATATGCTGCTGATCATTCAAGCGACCCGGGTTGGCAACAGCCGCCCACAACTGTTCATCAGACATTTCCCGATGACAGCCCATGCACAGGCCGGTACGGTTTATACCATCCCGCATTTCCTTCGGCAGGGCACGTGACAAGGGCCAGTGGGTACCCACAGTCTGCACCTGTTCGCCCTTGGCGTTGACGATGGTTGACCAGTCAAAATCCATACCTTCGATCTTCGGGATCTGGATCTTGTAACGGCCAGGAATAACTTTACCGGTCTTCTGGTCAATCAAGTCTTCCACCACATTTTCAACATAGCGGGTCTGGAACACGCCGCCCGAGATGCCGTACCCCAGCGCTTTCGGGTTATCGTGGCAGGATTCACAGGTACGCGCCTTGCGTTGTGCCGAGTGTGGCTGCACCGGGGCCATGTCGAGACCCAACGGTACCCGTTTCTGACCCAGCATTTTCGCTTCGTCATGTGACTTGCCGGTCTGATTTAGTGCGATGGTTTTCCCCTTGCGATCGATCACGGTGAATACCACCTGACAACCCGGCATTAACGGCGTGACACGACCTTCACCATTGATCCCCAGCACGGGTTCTTCCCATCGCAGGTAAGAACGGGTTTCAAATGCCTTGCCCGGACTCTGGATACCCTTGATGCCCAGGGTGGATTCGGCGGTCTGACCGTCCGGCGTACGCTTGTTGCCGGATGCGACCCAGTCAGTATCATGCAGTGGTTTGCCATCCTTACCCTTGCTGTAGTCCATCTTCACATGACAGCCATAACACTGCGGTACCCAGGACGCATGACAGGCATAGCATTCCAGCCCGTCGGCATGGGCCTTCACATTGCTCATGGCGACCATGGCATCCTGACTCTTCCACTTCTTGGTCAGTTTCAGGGTCTTGAGGATCGGTACCTCGAAATCATTGCCGGTGGCCGAATGCATAATCACCTTATCACCACTCTTCACCACATTACCGAATGGGTTACCGCGGGCCGTTAACAGGTAGCCGTCCTGCTTGTCGTAATAGGTAGCAAACATGGCGGTCACATCCAGCGTGGCGTCACCCAGACCGCGGGCTTTCCCCTTGAGTGGCTTGGCGAATTCTTCACCGTCACCCAATTGCAATTCCCACGGATACTTCTCGGGTGTACCGTGACAATCCTGGCACTCGATTTCCACTTGCGCCAGAGTGGTTCCCGGCAAATTGCCATCACCGTGCATATCAATAGTGGTATGGCAGTCCTGACACAACATGCCTCCTTTTGGATTCTCAGGTCGACTCTTGATCTGATGATGCAGATCATCCGAGATAAACAAATACTTCTTGGTATGCAGTTTCGGCTGTTTCTTGCCTTCTTCATTGAAGGGACTGCCGTAGGGGAATTCCATTAAGCCCTGATAGGTCACCCCGATACGTTTACCGCGGTTATGACAGGAGTTACAGGTTTCGACCGGAATACCCGAATAGGTTGCACCGGGTGCTTTAACCGAGGTCTTACGGGTCGCCTGAATGGAATGGACTAACAGGTGGCCCTGCTGATCCTTTTTAATGGTTGGGTCCTTACCTTCGTAGTAGCCTTCGTTACCGTAGGGGATGTGACAGGATGAGCAACCCATACCGCGATAGTCACCGCGCTTTTCACGTCCACGCACGCCGACATGGCAACGCTGACATTGCTGTCGCTGGTAAGTAAAGCCGGCCAGTTTCGGATCCTTTTCGATTTCCTTGACGGAAGGCTGTGGCACCTTTTTCATTTCCGTCGGGAATTGATCGGGATGGGCCTTGATCATGGCCTGCATATAATCCTTATAAGCCTGGGTACCAATGTTGGGGACCGTCCCATCCTCGTCTTTGACGTCGTAGTTACCCCAGGGCACTTTATAATTCTGCACTTCCGGGATACCCCAGGTATGCAGGTTACCCTGGATCTTGCCGGCCTCGGTATTCATCAGGGCTTTTTCCAGGCGTTCACTGTAACTCTGGTGGCAACCGGCCTGACTACAGGTGAACTTGTTAATCCAGATACTGCCGGGATCGCGATAAAACGTCTGCGCCCCCTTGGCGGCAATCAGGGACTGGGGACTGCCCTTGTGTGCGGCTTCCTTGGTGGTCGCCTTGGGATTACCCCCGTGACAAATCACGCAACCTTCGGGGTCACCGTGCTGGGAACCCAGTGCCTTGATCGACAGCAACATGGCGCTGTTTTTATCACGAATATCTTCAATCCCTTCATGACAACTCAGGCAACCTGTCGCCTTGGCATAAGCAGTTCCGGAAACAGCCCACAGTAGAGTGAGTGCGAGTAACGTTAGACGTTTCATTTTCTTCCCCTTTTGCGCACCGTAAAGGTACACACGATGAAAATTCTTATAATAATTAAGCACCATCTGTTCCAGAGGTCCACACTGGGTTTTTATATTGGGTGCAAGGTGGTTTGAAACAAAAATACCCGGATAATACTTCTTTTAATTCAGGGCCTTAATAACTATAGGAGTAGTACGAAGAGAAATCAACAAAGGCCGTTGGGGATTATTGGCTGGTAGTGAGTTTCGGATTATGGTGTATGACTTGAACGATATTTTCAAACTCGGGGTTAAATTGAACGATTTGTTCAATGCCCTTCATCATTCATGGGGGTAATTTCCGGCGGCGCCTCGATCTGATAGTCACGAATAATTCGCCGTAAGCGTGGACGTGATACGCCCAGAATTTCACATGCCCTGCCCTTGTGCCAGTCCACCTCGTTTAGTACCCGAAGGACATGTGCTTTTTCCACTTCAGCCAGACTCTTAGCCGAGGGCATATCATCTTCGGCATCCGATAATTCCGAAGCTAATAAAGATGACCCGTGGCCGATTCCCTCGGGTAACATGTCACGGGTAAGGGTATCGCCGGAAGACAGCGCCACTGCCTTCATTAGTATATTCTCAAGTTCACGTACATTGCCGGGCCAATCATAGTGGGTAAAACATTCCAGCACATCCTTACCGATGTGAGAGACATTTCGATGCATCTCATGGTTAATCCGCCCCAGCAGGGTTTCCACTAAATTAATAAGATCTTCCTTGCGTTCGCGCAAAGGCGGTAAATGAATATTCACCACCTGCAGGCGGTAATAGAGATCTTCACGGAACTGACCACTTGCGACATGTTCTGCAAGGTCGACATTGGTCGCAACAATAATCCGGGCATCGGTCGCCTGTGCTTTTTCTGCTCCCAGCGGCGTGAACTCTTTATATTGCAACACCCGCAGTAGTTTCGCCTGTATGGTGGGAGACATCTCACTGATTTCGTCCAGAAAGATCGTGCCACCTCGCGCGAGTGCAAATTTGCCTGTCTGGCGTGCCACCGCACCGGTAAAGGCGCCTTTTTCATGGCCGAACATATCTGATTCAAGCAGGGTTTCCACCAACGCGGCACAGTTCACCACCACAAAAGGGCCATCGGGTGTGAGACTGTTTCGATGAATCGCGCGGGCCACCAGTTCCTTCCCCGTACCTGACTCACCGGAAATCAATACCGTCGCCGGACTTGTAGCCACCATACCGATGGTCTTGAATATCTCTTTCATGGCACGACTGTGTCCAACCATGGTTAAGGGTGTCAGCATCTTGGTTGGATCGCAGGCAAGAATATAATCCGAACCCTTGCCATTCAGGTTCAGCAGTTTCTCGATGGAAGCGTCCAGTTCATCAAGGTCTATCGGTTTATGGATATAGTCATCCGCCCCTTTTTGCATGGCATCAATGGTACTTTCCATGTCATGGAAGGCGGTGATCATGATGACCCGTAAATGCGGGTAGCGGTTTTTAAATTCCGGCAGGCCGTCAAGACCGGAACGACCGGGCATACGAATATCGGATATCAGCACATCAGGCTCTTCTTCGTTGGCGGCCTGCATGCCTTCATCAATGCTGGTCGTGGTTGTCACCGTATGCCCCTGGGCATCCAGGTGTAACTCCAGGGTACGCCCACTGGCTTTATCATCATCAATAATCAGAATCTTTGCCATTGCCTGTTACGCCTGTACTGCCACAGCCGCCAGTTCACCTGCAGCGCGGGTTGGTAAGATAAATTCGGCACAGGTACCTTTTGCCTCGTTCAGACTTAAATATACTTCACCTCCGTGTTGCATGGCGATCTGTTTAACAATGGTTAGCCCCAGACCCGTACCCTTGGCGCGGGTGGTATAAAAGGGTTCAAAAAATCTGTCGATGGAATCGGGATCTAAACCGCAACCGTTGTCGTAAATACGAACATGGATGGCCGTACCCGTATCTCCCAACTGCAATGATGTTTCGACCCGGATGTGTCGTGCCTTGACCGGATTGCACTCAGTAGCCTGAGCAGCATTGAGAATAAGATTAGAAAAAGCCTGCCGCAGTTTATTCGGATCACCCGGCAATGTAGGTAATCCTGCTGCATAGTTGGTTTCAACCACAACACCCAGGATATCAATCTGTCTTTGAATCAGCCCCAGTGTACTGTCCAACAGGCGATCAATACTCAGCCACTCAAGCCGAATCGCATCAGGCCGTGAATAGGTTAATAGATCCGTCAGGATGTCTTCCATGTAATGGATTTGTTCTTGTGCAATATCTCTCAGTTCACGCACGTCCCGATCCCTGGCATATTTTTTCCCAAGAATCTGCCAACCCATTTTGATTGATGACAAGGGATTACGAAGATCGTGTGCCACCATACTGGCCATACGGCCCATGGCTGCCAGTGCCTGCGCGTTGGCCAGCTCACGGTTACGCTCTTCCACCGTCTGTTCCAGCGTCTTGCGTCGGGTAATGTCTTCCTTCAGTGCAAGGTAATGTGTTATTTCGCCTTCGTTATCCCGTATCACTGAAATTGATGCAGACTCCCAAAACAATTCACCATTTTTCTTGCGATTGTGAAACTCACCGTGCCATTCCTCACCACGTTCGATGGTCTTCCATAGAACTGCATATTCCTGCGGATCCTTTTCGCCCGACTTCAGAATATTCGGATTCTTTCCTATTACTTCATCCGCACTGTAGCCGGTGATTTCGGTAAACTTTGGATTTACATATTCGATGATCCCCTGGCGATTAGTTATTAGCACTATACTCGGGCTCTGCTCCACCGCTCTCGAAAGTTTGCGTAGTTCCTCTTCATTTTGCCGTTGCTCGGTAATGTCTTCACCGATTGCGGTTACCCCGCTAACCCGCCCGTCTGCATCATAGGAAAGCGTGTTGTTCCAGGAAATCAGGTGTCCACCTCCCTGACGATCAAGCACCGTTAGTTCGTAATGATTCGGCAGTGTTAATGGGTTATCGATCTGCCGAAGTATATCCCGCACCACAGGCCGGTCTGTTTCAGGTACACAACGTTCAATCCAATCCTGCCCTTCAATCTCATCTCGCTGCCAGCCTGTAATGGTCAGAAAATAATCATTACAGAAAGTTGCCGTACCCTTGCGATCCACACTGATAGCGGCCAGTTCAATATCTTCCAACGTGCGGCGAAAACGTCGATCATATTCTTGCAATAATTCGGCCCAATGATAACGGTGGCGCGCTTTTGCCAACAGTACGGCTACAACCACTAACAACAGTAACATCGAGCCATAGAGTATTTTATGTTGTCCAATAAACTCTGACACACTACCGCCAAATACCCACGGCTGCAGATGTGCGACGATCTTCCAGGTGATTCCTGAACTCTGTACCGAATCCCGGATTTCCACCGTGGTATCCGGACTTAATTCGATCACGCGCCGGGCAGTTGATGTGGGTGACAAAGTCGCAAAGGTAAACAAGCCTCGATCGGTATAGATCTGATCATGGTCGTATTCCTGTAGATACTTCCACTCCAACGGATATCGGTCAGCATACTTTAAACCGTTTTTGAACATAAAACCCCAGGCATCACTGGGACGCTGGCTGCTGAGCCAGTAGCCATCTTCATTTAACAATTCAATATGATCAGCGATATTCGCAGCTGCAAGCCGAAAGTGATTAATCAGTCGCTCACCAAAATAATTGAGTACTACAATTCCCTTACGCTTGCCCGTTTGATCGAAGATCGGTGTTGCAAACCGCATCATTGGCTTGTAGGGTGTTTGTAATTCACCATCCTCAATATTCAAATCAAGAGGTGAAATATAGACCTGGCCGGATTCCAGCTTGTTCGCTTCCTGAAAATAATAACGCTGTGACTTGTCCTGTAATTGCACCGCAGCAATGATCTGCGGACTACCACCATTAAAGTTGATGCGGACTATTTCACGTCCCGAAACATCAAGCATCCTTACCTGATCGTACATTCGTTTTTGCCCTGCGAAATGTTGAAACATCTCACCGATGCGTTTTAGATAGGCACCTTCATGCTGAGATGTTGTACTCTGCGATTCAACGTAGCGTCCAAGGAAAAGTAAGTCAGTGATTACGGCATCAATATCCGCAACAATCATTTTTTGAGCTAATTCGACATTGAGCGATTCAGAAGATTCGCGGGCAACACGTGCCTTTTCGTAGTCTGCAAAGAAATGCAAACTACCGGCAATCACAAGTACGGCAACAAGGGGGAAAAAGATCAAGAAAAACCGCCTGGCCACTGAAAAGGGAGGAGGAATCGGCGGTTTTTGCAGCATAATCAGGTCTTAATCGGCACCACTCTCAATATGGATTCGGTGAGACTTATGTGATAACTGTGCTAGGGAATCCGTTGTGAGATGGTCAGTTTTATATTTTCATTGCTGGTTGTGGCAATGTTATTTACCTCACCGGTCAGGTCACCACTCTGGGTTTGCACATTACCTGACCTGGAGATACGTGCACCAACTAAAACTTTAGCATAGTTCGATAACTTCATCTGCGGCATCATCGCCATGGAATCATCCAGTGTCACGGTGATAGGCAAATCCCGCACCTGTTTGCGCACCGCCGCAAGAGGCATCGGCGGGCCTTCTACTGCCCGGGCAAAAATAAATACGGTATCCCCGGCGGAGACCTTGTCCTGCAGGGTGGCATCCAGTGAAACGGTCACTTTCAACGCGACACCACTGACGGCGACCGGTTCAGGTGCCGAGGTCTCTGCCATCGCTGCGCTCACCGGCCGTCCCAGTTTCTGCTCAGCCCGCGCTATGAGGTTGCGCACTTCATTCAGCGAGGCCGGATCACTCTGCATCATGGGTTCCAGCTTGCGCCAGTGTTGTACCGCCAGCTCGTATTCACCCTGTTCCTCATACCCCAGCCCGGCCAGCCACAGCCCGGTAGCATCATCGGGTTTTAGCAGCAGGGCTTTCTTGATTAATTCAAACGGTTTGCCACCGATCTGGCCACCCTGTGCCATGGCCAGGGCATCGGCATATCTCAACATGACGTTCGGATCATCCCCGACTTGATCCAGCACCCGTTGAAAGGCTTCGGCCGCTTCGGCGTAGCGCCCCATGGACATGTAGCTGCGCCCCAGCATGAACCAGCCTTCAGGATTCTCCGGCTCCTGCTGAAGTTTGGCCGCCAGACTGGCTACCAATTGTTCCATCGATGCCGTACTGTCACCGCCGGCATGTCCCTGCTGCTGAGCGGCAGCGGCTTGCACTTGCGGTTGAAGCGCAGCGGGGGTACCCAATTGCAGGTACAGCAGTACTGCGGCCAGGGGCACACCAAGGGCCACCCATGCCAGGCTGGCGCGCGTGCTTGAGGTGCTATCCGAGGCACTTGATGCCGCGCTGGTATCCACATCATTCAGCAGAGCCTGCTCAAGTTCCTGCTTGGCCTGCTCATAGTCGCCTTCACTCAGGCTGCCGCGACCGTATTCACTTTCCAGTTCCTTGAGGCGATCCCGGGCTATCGCTACGTTTTGTTGATTGCGATCCAGATCGTGAATCGATTTGCGCCCCAGTAGCGCAGGGATAAGCAACCACAAGGCCGCCGCCAGCATCAGCGCGGCAAAAATCCAGAATACAATCATTGGGAATCGGTCTCGTTATTTTGGTTCAGTAATTCACGCGCGCGGGCATGTTCAGTCTCATCCAGCTCGACCGCGCCAAGCTGACGGCGCTTACGGATAAACACCAGCAGGATCACGAAACCGGCAATGAGAATAATGAAGGGCCCAATCCACAAAAAAACAGTGGTTGCCTTGAAGGGTGGGCGGTAAAGTACGAAGTCACCATAACGCACCACCATGAAATTAATAATTTCCTGATCGCTGGCACCGGCCTGGATCATTTCATAGACCTCCTGGCGCAGGTCCTGGGCCAATTCGGCATTGGAATCGGCCAGGTTCTGATTCTGGCACACCAGGCAACGCAGTTCGGCGATCAGGCGGTTGTATTGTTGTTCCTGCTCCGCCTGCTCGAACTGATGCACTTCCACCCCGGCAAATGCTGTTCCCAAACCGGCGAACAGTAACAACATGATCAGTTTTTTCATGCCGGCTCCTTCTCCAGCTCACGCACCAATGGCATGATTTTATCGTTGACCGCTTTTTGATCGATGGGCCCGGTATGCTTGTAACGAATGGCGCCCCGCTTATCGATGACGAAGGTTTCCGGTACGCCGTAAACACCCCAGTCGATGCCGGCCCGGCCGTCTTCGTCAAAGGCACTCACCGTGTAGGGATCGCCCCGCTGCCGCAACCATTGCTGCGCCACATCACGACCGTCCTTGTAGTTCAGACCAAGGATCGGTACCTGGCTGGTGCGTGCCATTTGATTCAACACCGGATGCTCAGCGCGGCAGGAAACACACCAGGACGCCCACACATTCAGCAACCAGACCTTGCCCTTGAAGTCAGCCGGACTGACCATTTGCTGCGGTTGATGCAGTTCTGGCAACTTGAACGCCGGCGCCGGTTTGTTAATCAATGGCGACGGCACTTCGCGCGGATCGAGTTTCAAGCCGATGCTGAGAAAAACCACCAGCACGATGAAAAGTCCGAGCGGAGCAAGATAACGCCACATATCAGGCTGCTCCCGCGGTGGCACTGCCAGCCGGTAGTTTGGCAGCCTGGCGTACGGCCATGCGATAACGGCGATCCGTCGCAGCCAGCAATCCGCCGAGGGCCATGATTATCGCACCCAGCCAGATCCAGCGAATATAGGGTTTGACGTACAGACGCACACTCCAGCCACCAGCCTCATCCAGTTGTTCACCCAGGGCGACAAATAAATCCCGAGTCAGCCCGGCATCGATGGCCGCTTCGGTCATGGGTTGGCGCTGCACCCGATAGATGCGTTTTTCCGGCTGCATGACTTTAATCAGTTCACCGTCACGGGTCACGGTCACGCGACCGGCGCTGGCAAAGTAGTTCGGGCCGTCAAACCGCTCCACCCCTTCAAACTGAAAACGGTAGCCACCCATTTCGTAACTGTCTCCCGGCGCCAGGCGCACATCTTTTTCCGTGCTGTAGAGACTGGTGAGGGTAATGCCGACAATAAACACCGCCATACCGACATGGCCCAGGGTCATGCCATAAAAACCCCGCGGAATGGAGCGCAAGGCGGGCAGGAGTTTTTGTTTTCCACCCAGGCGGGCCTTGAAAGCCACCACGCTGGCGGACACGACCCATGCGGCCAGCACCAGACCGACCGCGGCGGCAATCTCGAAGCTGGGCATCATGGCGGCCCAGGCAATGCCCGCGATAACTGCCGCCAGCATGGCCCAACGCAACAGACCAAACAGGCGGGCAAAATTATCCTGCTTCCAGCGGGTCATGATGCCGAAACCCACCAACACGGCCAACGGCGCGGTCAGGGGAATAAACACGCTGTTGAAATAGGGTGGGCCGACCGAGATCTTGCCCAGGCCGAGCGCATCCAGTACCAGCGGATACAGGGTGCCCAGCAGAATACTGGCCGCGGCCACCACCAGGATGACATTGTTGAGTAGCAGGGCGGTCTCACGTGAGAACAACTGGAACCGACCGCTACTGCGGATTTGCGGTGCCCGCCAGGCATACAGTGTCAGTGAACCACCGATCACGATAACCAGGAAAATCAGGATAAACACCCCGCGTTCCGGATCGGTGGCGAAGGCATGTACCGAGGTCAACACACCCGAGCGCACCAGGAAGGTCCCGAGCAGGCTGAGCGAAAAGGCAAAAATGGCGAGCAACACGGTCCACGCCTTGAAGGCGCTGCGTTTTTCGGTCACGGCGAGGGAATGCATCAGCGCGGTTCCCACCAGCCAGGGCATGAAGGAGGCGTTTTCCACCGGGTCCCAGAACCACCAGCCGCCCCAGCCGAGTTCGTAATAGGCCCACCAACTTCCAAGCGCAATCCCCAGGGTCAGAAACAGCCAGGCCACATTGGTCCAGGGGCGCGACCAGCGGGCCCAGGCCGTATCCAGGCGCCCGCTCAGCATGGCCGCGATGGCAAAGGCGAACGGTACCGCGAAACCGACATAGCCCATGTAGAGCATGGGCGGATGGATCGCCAAGCCCGGATCCTGCAGCAGTGGATTCAAATCATTCCCTTCAGCCGCTGCGGGTATCAAGCGATCAAACGGGTTAGACGTCAGCAGCATGAACAGGATGAAACCGATACTGATCAGCCCCAACACCGCGATCACACGCGCTACTATATTCGCGGGCAGGCTGCGGGAAAACAGCAGTACCGCATTGGTCCAGATCACCAGGGTTAATGCCCACAACAACAAGGAACCTTCATGCGCACCCCACACAGCTGAAATGCGGTACAGCAAGGGCAGGCTGCTATTGGAATTGTGCGCCACATAAGCAACGGAAAAATCATGCACAATAAAGGCGTATGTGAGACAACCAAAAGCAATCAACGTGAACAACAGATGGGCCTGGGCTGCGGGCCAGGCAACGGCAATCCAGTTCGGTTTGTTAAAGGTGGCGCCGAGCAGCGGCAGGCTTGCCTGTACTACTGCTACGCATAGCGCCAGGATAAGCGCAAAGTGCCCAAGTTCCGGGATCATGGTGTCTGGCCCTCACTGGTCTTGACCGGTTTCATACTGTCGGCGACTTCCGGCGGCATATAGGTTTCGTCATGCTTGGCCAGTACTTCATCGGCAACAAACACGCCGTCATTGTTTAACTTGCCTTGTGCGATTACGCCCTGACCTTCCTGAAACAGATCGGGCAGGATCCCTGTGTACTGCACCTTCACCTTACTGGCGTTATCCGTCACGGAGAAGTGCACGGTAAGCCCTTCGCCACGCTTTAAACTGCCATCCACCACCATGCCGCCGAGGCGAATAACATGATTCGTCGGTGCCTGGTTGTAGGCGACCTCGCTGGCCGAATAAAAATAGGAGAGATTACTGTCCAGCGCCCGGAATACCAGGAATGCAGCAATACCAAGCACTGCCAGTCCGACTACCAGGAATCCAAATCGCTTGTGTCTGGCTTTCATTCATTTTCCTCTGTTCGAATACGTATTAAGCGGCTGATGCGTTGCAACACGGCGCGACGCCGGCCGCGTAACAGGATGGGTTCAAGAATCATCAGCAAGGCCGTGGCGCCAAAAGAACTCCATACATACAGGGCGTAGCCACCCATATCAAAAAATTCCGCCACACTCATCCTTGCACCTCCGGCAGTTGCCTCACCCATTGGCTGTCCCGTTCCCGTTCCAGAATAATGCTGCGCACCCGGGAGAGTGACATGGCAATGGAGTACATCCAGAATCCCAGCGCCATGATCAGCATGGTGACCAGCATGACGGCGGCCATGCTGGAGCCGGTTTTCATATCAATCGATGCGCCCTGGTGCAGGGTGTTCCACCATTTGACCGAGAAATAAATAATCGGAATATTCACCACCCCCACTAGCAACAGGATGGCGCCGGCACGATCCCCGCGGCGTGTATCGTCAATCGCGCCTTTCAGTGCAATATACCCAATATAAAGGAAGAACAGGATCAATTCCGAGGTCAGGCGCGCATCCCATACCCACCAGGCGCCCCACATGGGTTTACCCCAGAAGGCCCCGGTCCACAGGGCCAGGAAGGTAAACATGGCGCCGGTCGGGGCCAGCGACTCCGCCATCATGG
>JAHEIJ010000158.1 GCA_024639445.1 Gammaproteobacteria bacterium | reverse complement strand
GTCAACAATATATTCCTTGGCCTTGTTGACCGCATCTTCGAAACCCTGCTGGGTAAACCCGGAAACAAAATCCTGTTCTGATATCTCCAATGACCTCGCCTGTGCCTGCCGCGGGGTGGCGTTGCGTAGTTTGTCGATCACTTCATCCAGCCGCGCCTGACCGTCAGCAAATGCATCAGCATTCGCCGGATCGACATAGATAACGACATACAATTTACCGGACAGGTTATCAAAAACCACAACCTCATCCGACACCATCAGCAGAATATCCGGCAGCTTCAGGGGATCGGTATTGGGACAAGCACCCAGGCGCGGTTCAATATAGCGTACCGTGTCATAACCAAAATAACCGACCAACCCGCCGGTAAAGCGCGGCAGGTTTTCCTGCTCATAAACCTTGTAGCGCGCGTAAAAAGCTTCTATCCAGGCCAACGGGTCTTCGACCGTGGCTTCCTCAATAACGGCATTATCCGCGTACACCTGAACCTGCTGTTCATGAATGCGAATCCGCTTGCGGCATGGCAGGCCAATAATGGAATAACGACCCCATTTCTCTCCGCCCTGGACCGATTCAAACAGGTAGGAGTAAGGACCATCGGCCAGTTTCAGATAGGTGCTGAGAGGTGTATCGAGATCCGCCAGGACCTCCCGCATTAAGGGGATGCGGTTGTAGCCCTGCGCGGCAAGTGTGGAAAATTCCTGTTCATTCATGTGGTTCACCCGAAGAATTAGCAACTCAAATCAAAAAAGACGACAACGCATCACTCAGTCGCGCCATCGTTCAGTTTGATTTGTTATTACACTCTTCATCTTCAGGTTCACTTTAAGTAATTCTGGAAAGCGTATTCCTCAGGCTGCGCCCTGGTGCTTACCCAGCAAGTCGGGTAATTCAGCCATAGAATCCATGACTGCGTCGGGTCTGGCTTCACGAATATCTACCCCATGATTATAACCGTAGCTCATGCAGGCAATCCGGAACCCGGCCGCGCGGGCAGCTTTAACATCGCTGATCGAATCTCCAATCATCAGGGCCTGTTCAGGCGCCACATTGAAATACTTCGCCGCATGCAACAGGGGCATCGGATCAGGCTTCTTCTTTTCGAGCGTATCACCGCTGATGACAATACTGAAATAATCATACACACCGAGGTCTTGTAACAAGGGTTCAGTAAACTGAGCCGCCTTGTTGGTGACGCATCCCATTTTGTAGCCTTCACTTTTGAGGTATTCCAGCCCTTCCTTCACACCAGGATAAAGACAACTGCGCTTGCTGGTATTTTCGGTGTAAAGTGCCAGGAAAATGGGATAGGCCTTCTCATACAAGGCCTCGTCAGGTTCACCTTCAAGCTGGCCAATCAGGGCACGCCGCACCAGGCGCTCAACACCGTTACCGACCCAATTACGCACTTTGGCTTCGCCATGGGTGGGCATATTCAACTGCTTCATCATTTCATCAACGCAGTAAGTCAGGTCCGGCACGCTGTCAACCAGCGTGCCGTCCACATCAATTAGAACCATTGCGGGTTTATCCATATTGTCTCAACTTCTCTATGCTTGGAATACAGCCGGAATTATTTGGCTTTTGCCAATTCATCCTGCATCTTTTTAACCACGGTGTCGTACACATTCGGATCACTGTCACTCTTGGCGCCAAAAATGGCAGAGCCGGCCACAAACGTATCCGCTCCCGCTTCAGCGATCTCCCGAATATTGTCAACCTTGACACCACCATCGATTTCCAGGCGAATGTCACGACCGCTCTCATCAATGATCTTGCGGGCTTCACGCAATTTATCGAGCGTGCCGGGAATGAAGCTCTGGCCACCGAAACCCGGGTTCACCGACATCAACAACACCATGTCCACTTTGTCGATGACGTAGTTCAGGTAGTCCAGTGGTGTCGCCGGATTGAAAACCAGACCGGATTTGCAGCCATTGTCCCGTATCAGTTGCAGGGAACGATCAATATGTTCCGAACCTTCCGGATGAAAAGTAATGTAGGTCGCACCGGCTTTGGCGAAATCGGGAATAATACGATCGACCGGTTTCACCATGAGATGTACGTCAATCGGCGCAGTGACTCCGTGGTTACGCAGTGCCTCACACACCAGCGGACCGATAGTCAGGTTAGGAACATAATGATTATCCATGACATCGAAGTGCACGATGCCCGCCCCGGCCTTCAGGACATTGTCAACTTCCTCACCCAAACGGGCAAAATCCGCCGACAGGATGGAGGGGGCTATTTGGAAATCCGCCATAATTCTCGCCTCTTGGTTAATGATGCAGGTGCTTTACTGCTCGCCGGTTGGTGGCCCGCGGCAGCACCGGAAAAAATGAACCGCAGACTTTACCCGATCAACCGGGAATTTTCAGCCTTTTGCACATTGTTTAGGCTGCGTATACTCATCTGGCCAGCCGATCCATAAAGCTACAGGAAGGACGCATCAATTGACCAGAAATAACTGCAAGTTACTGATTATACTATTATTTTATCTAATGACGCCGATCCTGCATGCCTCTGACCTGGCCAAAGAGAAGCGTTGGGCGGATCAAATCGTCGAAGCGCTGATCACTGGAGATGCAGAGTGGTTGCCTGTAGGTGGTCTGAAAGTCCTGTCGATTTATACCCCCAGCGATACCGAACCGGCCCGCGGCGCGGCCATTATATTGCATGGGATTGGCGTCCACCCCGACTGGCCCGATGTCATTCATCCCCTGCGCACCCGTTTGCCGGAAGCCGGCTGGGCAACGCTGTCGGTGCAAATGCCCATTCTGCCGAATGAGGCCAACGGGATTGACTACCTGCCATTACTTCCAGAAGTATTGCCCAGAATTGATGCCGCGATTGATTTTCTTCAGGCGCAGGGCCTCAACAACATCGTCATCATTGCCCATAGTCTCGGCACCGTCATGACCTCCTATTACCTCAACAAGCAACCGACTTCAGAGGTACGGGCCTTTGTCGGAATAAGCATGACAGAAATTGAAACCGACAATCAGATGAGCAATGTCGCTATGCTGAAAAACATTACCATCCCGGTGCTTGATATTTACGGCAGCCTCGATGAAGAACATGTGCGGGATTATTCCCAACAGCGGCAACAGTCTGCGATGTCAGCAAATAACCCGGCTTATCAACAAATAGTAATCAAAGAGGCCAATCATTTCTATAATGGCAAAGATGACAAGCTACTTGAAGAGATTCAAGGCTGGCTATCAAGCTACCCGACCACCAAATAACAACACCTTCAACGGGATTTAATTTATGACTATTAACGTACTCACTCTTGTTTTACATGTCTTATCCGTCGTCATTTGGGTTGGCGGCATGTTTTTCGCCTACATGTGTCTTCGACCTATTGCGGCCAGCCAGTTGGAGCCGCCGGTGCGCTTACAACTCTGGGTTGGGGTATTTGGTAAATTTTTCCCCTTCGTATGGATTGCCGTCATTCTATTGCCACTCACCGGTTATATGATGATATCCAATCTCTATGGCGGCATGGGGAATGCCCCACTTTATGTGCATCTTATGAACGGTACTGGCAGCCTGATGATATTCATTTACCTGCACGTCTTCTTTGCGCCTTACCAACGCCTCAAGCGTGCCGTTGTCGCGCAGGACTGGCCTACGGGCGGTAAAGCCCTGGCACAGATTCGCGTGTTAGTGGGTGTTAATACGGCGCTGGGTTTACTCACCGCGTTAATCGCCAGCGGCGGGCGTTTCTTTAGCTAGGTGTTATGTCTCTTTCGGAGGCAGGGAAAAATAAAATGTGGCCCCTTCACCGGGTTTTGATTCTGCCCAGACACGACCGGCGTGGCGTTGAATGATACGTTTGACCGTAGCCAACCCAATTCCACTACCCTGGAACTCATCACCACCATGCATGCGCTGAAAGGTTAAATATAGTTTGTCCGCATTCTGCTCATTAAAACCAACGCCGTTATCCTGAACATAAATAGCAGGTTCATGGTCGTTGGTGGTTTCACCCACTTTTATTACTGCCGCGGAGCTCTTGCTGGTAAATTTCCATGCGTTGGATAACAAGTTGTTCATGACAACCCTGAGCAGCGAAGCATCGGCATAAACTTGCAAGTTTGATTCGATCTCGATATTAATATTTTGATCAGGATGTAATTCCATTAATTCATCCACGATCTGTTTTGCCATTTCCGAGAGATTAACCTCATCCTTGATTATCTCATACCGTGAAGCACGGGAAAGACCGAGCAAGGCTTTTACAAGTTGCGACATCTTCTTGGATGCCACATTAATACGCGTCAGATAATCTCGATTTTCCTCATTTCCATTGATCTGACACTCTTCCAGTAGAATCTCACTGAAACCACTGATACTGCGTATCGGCGCTTGCAAGTCATGCGATACGGAATAACTGAACGCCTCTAAATCCCGGTTGACCTCTTCCAGTCGTGTCTGATTTTCCAACAGTTCCTCTTCAATTTCCCTGCGCTCCAGGACCTCTTCCTCTAATTGCTTTTCATGTTCTTTCATAATCCCCATGTTGGACTGAAGTTTTTTTTGTAACACACTGACCTTGGCCAGCAAATAGCCAAACAAGCCCCCGACCAATGCAGGAACAATAAACATCCTGGGTGACAATTCATCCAGAGGGACATCAAGAACGAATATATGTTGATAGGCCGCAAATACGCAGACGGCAAATACAGAGGCAGAGATATAGAGAAAATATGTTTTTCGCATAATCAAGTGTAGATAGAATATACAACCACGGTCATAATTTAAATTTTTAACGTGTTTAATACGCGATGCTTCCCTATCTTGTTTTTTGTTAATTCCTTTTTATTTATTAGAGGGGAAATTCACTCTAAAGTATAGCAGGCGAAACATGGAGCTAAAGCTTGAGGGGCTTATTTCTTACCGCGTGCTTTGTTAATCGTTTCATAGGCTGCCTTGATCTCCTGGGTTTTCTCTGTGGCTAACTTGATCATTTCTTCAGGCAGTCCTTTAGCCACGAGTTTATCCGGGTGATGTTGATTCATGAGCCGCCGATAGGCTTTCTTGACCTCGGCATCAGTTGCTGCTGTCGGTATCCCCAGTACATCATAGGCCTCTGCCAACAGATCAGCTTGTGGGCGGGCGGTCTGGTAACCTTCACCCCCGGCATGAAAGGCACGTTGGGCACGCACCATGGCCTCCAGTTGCTGGAACTGCCGCACTGAAAACCCGAGATGCTCACTGATTCGCCGCAACACCCGATGCTCATCGGGCTGCATGACACCATCAGCATAAGCGGCATGCAGCAAAACTTCCATGAACATCTGCAGCAAAGTGGTACGGCGGTGGGCTTCACGCCGAAACTGTTCCACTACTCCATCGATATCGAAGTCGGCCTGCTTGCCCTGATTGAATAAATCAATCGCCACCCGGGTCCGTGCTTCATCCAGCGCCATTTGCTGCATGATGCTGCGCGCCATGGCAATTTCATCTTCACTGACACGCCCGTCAGCCTTGGCAACATAACCCATGACCGAGAACAGGGCGGTAAAAAATGCCGCTTGTACCCGTTCCTGATCACCGCCAGAACCAAAAGCCTGATTAATGGCACCACGCTCAATACCCTTGTCGAAATGATGTCCAACCGCTGCACCCAGAAGAGCGCCTAATGGCCCACCCAGCATGAAACCAAATGCACCACCGAGAACCTTACCCCACCAGCTCATGGGACCAGTTCCGAGTGACAAGTGACGAGGGACGAGGTAAAGCACCTTATAAGACTATATAACTCTTGAAATAAGTTCATTGTTGTCTCTTATGTGAAATCACTTTGTTACTTGCCTGAAATTCAGATAGCTCCCTACAAACT
>JAHEIJ010000157.1 GCA_024639445.1 Gammaproteobacteria bacterium | reverse complement strand
CCTGCGCCGCGTTTTGGGTGAACATGTGACTCAAAAAGGCTCCCTGGTGGAGGCTGATCGGCTGCGCTTCGATTTTTCCCACTTTGAACCCATTACCCCCGAACAGATGCTTGAAATCGAAACTCTGGTGAATGATCAAATCCGCAATAACCTGGCGGTGGAGACACGCGTCATGTCTCATCAGGATGCCATCAACAGTGGTGCGATGGCCCTGTTTGGGGAGAAGTATGGCGACAAGGTGCGTGTTCTCAGTATGGGTGATTTCTCAATTGAATTGTGTGGCGGAACCCATGTCACCCGCACTGGGGACATCGGACTGTTCAAACTCATTACTGAAACCGGTATTGCCGCTGGTGTACGTCGCATCGAAGCCGTAACCGGTCAGCAGGCCCTGAACTGGATTCAACAGGGTGAGAATCAACTGCAAAGTATGGCCGGTTTATTAAAAGCCGATCGCGCCGGCGTTGAAGAGCGGGTGATGCAGGTGATGGATCGCAACCGCAGCCTGGAGAAGGAGCTGGATCGACTCAAGGGCAAGCTGGCCAGCTCCCAGGGGGACGATCTGGTAAACCAGGCCGTCGACATTCAGGGCATCAAGGTACTGGCGGCACAGCTGGACGGGGCTGATCCCAAGGGGTTGCGTGATACCCTCGATCAATTGAAGAACAAGCTGGGTTCATCCGCCATTGTATTGGCCACGGTGCAGGACGAGAAGGTAAGTTTGGTGGCCGGTGTCAGCAAAGATCAAACCCAGGTCATCAAGGCCGGGGAACTGGTCAATGTGGTGGCGCAGCAGGTTGGTGGTAAAGGTGGTGGCCGTCCCGATATGGCTCAGGCAGGCGGCAATCAGCCACAGGCGCTTCCTGCTGCACTTGCCAGTGTGCCCGATTGGGTACGCGAAAAGCTGGGCGCCTGAATGGAATCAAGCCGCAACTGTTTGACGTCAACTCGCTGCCTTTCCATGCTCCCTAAAGTAGTGTTTAATTAGCACCTTTTTCGTATTCGATCATTATGGCGCTGATTGTTCAAAAATATGGCGGTACTTCCGTCGGCACAGTCGAGAAAATCGAGAATGTGGCGGATAAACTGATTGCCGCGCGTGAAGCGGGCCACGATGTTGTTGTCGTGGTGTCTGCCATGAGTGGCGAGACCAACCGGCTGATTGATCTGGCGCAGCAGGTTTCTGATCACCCCCACCCACGTGAGTACGATGTGCTGGTTTCCACCGGTGAACAGGTGACCATTGCTTTATTGAGCATGACACTCAACAAAAAGGGTTATCCTGCCGTCTCCTATACCGGCGCGCAGGTTCATATCCTTACTGATAGTGCGCATACCAAGGCACGTATCCTGGATATTGATGAATCAAACATGCGTGAGGATCTGGAAGCTGGCCGTATTGTGGTTGTGGCCGGTTTTCAAGGGCGGGATGAGCACGGCAATATCACCACGCTGGGACGGGGCGGTTCCGATACCACTGCAGTTGCGTTGGCCGCTGCACTGAAGGCTGACGAATGTCATATTTACACTGACGTCGATGGGGTCTATACCACTGACCCACGTGTGGTGCCTACTGCACGGCGACTCGACCAAATCACCTTTGAGGAAATGCTGGAAATGTCCAGCCTGGGTTCCAAGGTATTGCAAATCCGTGCCGTGGAATTTGCGGGCAAATACAATGTCAGACTACGTGTGTTGTCGTCATTTGAAGAAGGTCCAGGCACGTTAATTACTTTTGAGGAAGATAATATGGAAAATCCGGTTATCTCGGGAATTGCCTTTAACCGGGATGAGGCTAAATTAACGGTACTGGGTGTGCCGGATGAGCCTGGCGTGGCCCACCGCATCCTGGGCCCGATAGGCGAGGCTAATATTGAAGTGGATATGATTATCCAGAACGTGGCCGCCGATGCGACCACTGACTTCACATTTACGGTTCATCGGAATGACTATGACAAGGCCCTGGCGGTTCTCAAGAAGACCGCCGGCGAGTTGGGTGCCCGTGAAGTGAATGGCGATGATGGCATAGTCAAAATATCGCTGGTAGGCGTAGGGATGCGATCGCACGCGGGTATTGCCAGCACAATGTTCGAAACCCTGGCAAAGGAAGGCATCAATATCCGTATGATTTCAACCTCGGAAATCAAGGTGTCTGTGGTGGTGGATGAAAAGTACCTTGAGTTGGGAGTTCGGGCCTTGCACGACGCTTTCAATCTTGAACAGGCACCGGCTGCCTGAAGCGAATTCAGACAATCCGGAGACTTATTTTAAAGTTCAGTATTATCCTGACGATAACACAAGGGAGCGTACCCAGAATCATTAGCATGGAGCGCCTCGTCGGGATGTGGAAGTATTTTTGGGAGAAAGTTAAATATGTTAATTCTGACACGTCGGGTGGGTGAAACGCTCATGATTGGTGACGATGTAACGGTGACGGTCCTTGGAGTAAAAGGCAACCAGGTCCGCATCGGCGTCAATGCGCCCCGAGAAGTATCCGTACATCGTGAGGAAATTTACGAGCGCATCAAGCACGAGAATGACCAAAATCCTGAATCCGAGGAATAACCCCTCTTTACCTCAGCGCCCGGCCCTAGTATCCTTCCGCGCTCAGCGTTAGGACTGGTGGCTAAAGGGCTGACCAAGTTGCCAGATTCTATTTGTCGGCCAGAGTGTCGTGACGGCTAAGCAAGCTGCCGACGGTCGATTTCTATCGCAAAGCTTGATATATACGGAGAGATGGCCGAAAGGCTGACAAAATCGCCGGGAGCGATTTTGAACATCGACGCGTAGCGTCGATGGCCCCGAAGGGGCGGAGTACAGGGACGAAGTACAAGGAGGTACAAGTGTCGCGGAAGGCAGGAGGCCGAGAGCGACTGTACGGAGTAGGGCGCGACAGGAGCGCCGTTTAAGAAAGGTTTTTTAGAGTTATATCTTGATATCAAGGTAAAAATTCGGAGAGATGGCCGAGAGGCTGAAGGCGCTCCCCTGCTAAGGGAGTATGGGGTTAATAGCTCCATCGAGGGTTCGAATCCCTCTCTCTCCGCCATCTTAATTACGAGCGATCCGAACCGGTTCCAGGTTATCTTGAAATTGGATACCTAAAACGGGTATAGTCGCCCTCCCGCTGGATAAGTGCCATTTCAATTCGGGGCTTATAACAGTGTCTGCTTTTTGCGCCCGTAGCTCAGCTGGATAGAGTACCTGGCTACGAACCAGGCGGTCGCACGTTCGAATCGTGCCGGGCGCGCCATATAAACAAATAAGGCTCACCGCTAGGTGGGCCTTTTTTGTTTAGCCTGTCGTTCTGTCTGTGATTCGAACGTCTGACGAAATACAATCAAGTTGCACTTACACTCCCCATGACGATTATCTGACCGGATCCAGCTATGACCGAAAAAAACAAAACTCTCTTTCAAGGCAGGATAATCAGTCTTGATATCGAACAGGTTGAATTACCCAATGGCGTGTTGTGTGATATGGAAATAGTGCGTCATCCTGGTGGTGCGGCGGTGGTGGCTATTGATGAAGAGCAACGTGTTTGTTTGCTTAAACAGTATCGCCATGCCTCTAAAGCCTGGATATGGGAATTACCGGCAGGAAAAATTGATAACAATGAAGAACCACGCATGACTGCGCAACGTGAATTACAGGAGGAAGCTGGCAGAAAGGCGGCTCAATGGCAATCACTGGGACATATGATATCTTCTCCCGGTGTGTTCACCGAGATAGTACACTGTTATTTGGCAACCGAGCTTTCTGTTTGCGATACGGATCATGAAACCGAGGAGCTTATTGAAATACACTGGATACTGTTTGAAGAAGCGCTTGAGTCGGCTCTTGATAACCGGATCAGTGATGCAAAAACAGTTATCGGGCTCTGTCGCGCCCAGGCATTTCTGAGTAAGTATAAAAACTGCCAAACATATGAAATAAAATAAACATTACCCTGGCCCCAGTATAAATTATGAAACAAGTTAAATTCATCAAACCACTATCTTTAGTATTGCTGTTATTGATACCGCTGGAATCGAGCGCGGATATGTTTGGACAAGGGACCAAACGCTTGAGTGTATTGCTCGGTAGAGGACAGGCTTTCGGTGATGATTACACCATCCTTGGGCTAGGTTTTGGTTACTATGTTTATGATGGCCTTGAATTGGCTATTAACTGGGATAGTTGGCAGGGTGGAGAGCCCGAGATCAACCAGGTTACTCCTGAAATTCGTTATGTGTTCCGCAACCAGTCATCCATCGATCCTTATGTTGGCGCCTTGTATCGCTGGACTTCCATCTCAGGTTTCGATGATGAAACAGCCTATGGGTTTCGTGCTGGTGTGTATATTACAACGGGACGGCGATCATTCATTGGTATTGGTGCCGCTTATGTTGAAACAACAAGCTGCGATGAGCGAGTCTATGTTTCCTGTTCTGATACCTATCCTGAGTTTTCTTTCGCTGTTACATTTTAGTTATTATATAAAAAAGGCCTGCTAATGCAGGCCTCTTTTTGTATCAGTTTTTTTATCAGGTCATGTTAGGTAAATATTCAGGCAAGTGACTACGAATTTCGTCCGCCTTTTGTTGGGTAAGATTCTTATCCATTTCAATGCTCACCAGCTTTCGTGTCTGGTCGGTCAATTGGTTGCGCAAGGTGCCTAGAAAGGCCGGTGCCGCAACGATCAATAGCTGTTTGAACTTGTTGCTACTGCGTGCCTGGTCCAGATGCTTGGCTATTTGCTTGGCGAAATCAATCACTTCCTGCTCCTTGGGTTCGATTTCGTCTTGAAAACCGTGCCGCCCGGTGCCACTTTTGTCACTATCATGTCCAGGCAGGTCGCTGCTTAGATTTTGTTCATGAAGTCGGCTTTGTGGATGGGCTAAGCTATTGATTTCTATAAGTTGTGATGATGGACTTTCTGCGGTGAAGATTCTGGCGCGACTACTGTCGGCTACGAGGATCCAAGTTGGTTTCATTTCACGCCCCTCTGTGAGTTCAACATGAATAACTTGCTATGGAATCGAGCTAGAAGTTACTGATCCGGATCAAATCATCTGACAATTTCAGACAAAGTTAACCCGGTCAGCGGCTAATTGGGTGCATATGCTCAGCGAGTTGCATAAACCGTGCTCTTAATTATTAAGAATATATCCTCATTGGAGGATTTAAAGGGTTGTGGGTAGAAATGGTTACCCGAAGCGATAATCCGGTCCAGTGGCCTTCCCTGCGGAGTCGCTCTAAACCCTGCCTGGGTTAATAAAAATTAAGGGTAAATTCCGCGAGATGCTAGTGGTGAAATGGTGCCCCGGAGACGATTCGAACGTCCGACCTGCCGCTTAGGAGGCGGCTGCTCTATCCTGCTGAGCTACCGGGGCATGACTACAATTAGACAACGTCTATTTTACTTGGACGAGGGGAGAATATCCAAAAAGAATATATTCAGGCGATGGCGTGGAAGGAGGAAGAGGGATCGTAAACGGTGGTTATTCGAGCTGACTGGCTGGCTATTCTGGATGACTGTTCCTGTGGTAGCACGGTTACAGTTTCAACATGATAGCGGTCATTTTTGATAATGAGGCTGTTAATTTTATCTAGCCGTTGACAATTTTGTTCCAGCTTTGCGATACGTTGCCAGAGGCTTTCCAGTAGTTGTTGGGTTGATTCCGGCTGGAGTTCGATATAAGCGGTCATTCCGGCATGGTTCTGGTCCAGCCCGGCATTCTCCAACAAATAAAATTGTTCCAGTTTGAGGTCATCAAGGATTTCACTGAGGCGATATTCGGTGTTGCTGGCTTGTTGCATGGCGTTACTGTCGCCTTGTGAAAAAGCTTCGTATTCGTCAAGAAGCGC
>JAHEIJ010000156.1:3748-5855 GCA_024639445.1 Gammaproteobacteria bacterium | reverse complement strand
TTTTGAAACGAGGGATCATTGACTGACAACCAGCCGACACGTTGAGGATTGAAATAGGATACGGTTCCCACGAATTCGAAGTTTGCATCCGAGCCTTCGAGCACCATTGCGCCTGTTGTCTTAACCGCCCGCAAAGCTTCTTCAAATTCCTTTCGTTTCGGATCTTCCTTTTGCACCATAATATAAAGCATGTGCTTGGCTCGCGTGCAGGCCACATAAATCAGGCTGGCCATTATGGGGTTATCAATCGGTAAACGGTATTCGCTGAGGTTAAGCAGTATCGCCACCGGTGTTTCCAACCCCTTGAAACCGGTAATAGTTGCGAGATCCACCTTGTTACTGGCCTTGTTATGTCCGGGTTGTTCACGCTCCGGACTCAGGAAGCGCAGTGGATAACGTGCGATAGTATCATTGGCTTTTACGACCGATTCCGCCGTGCGCGGATTGCGTGCTGACAGCAGCGTCACATCCCGGGTTGATAAGCCTTCTTCGCGAAACAACTTACGGAACAGCCGCCCAAGCTTACCGCGGCAATCCTGTGGATCATCATAAACCACCAGTTCGGGCATGTAGCCTAAACGTCCGGAGTGACTCTGCATGATTTGGCTACCGGTACGAAAGTGTCGCGCGAAGGTGGTGATTTCACGCGTTGTGCGGTAGTTGTAAACCAGTGGGAAATAAGGTGGCGCAATAGGCAGCACATCCTCCGGCACAAAACCTCGCTCAGTGCCGCCGGCACCAAATACACCCTGGCTGCGATCAAAGAAAATGAGAAAGTGACTGTCCTCTGGCGCCAGCACGGACTCTATCGCTTCCCACCAGAACGGTTGCACGTCCTGTGCTTCGTCACACAACACGGCATCGAAACGTTTTTCAGATTTCTCTATGGCCCGCTTGAGTCTTTCCGGTGCTTCATACTGCGTCCAGTCTTCACGTTCTCCTTCATAGTCATGTGGCGGATTAAGTAAATGCACACCAAATACTTCAGCTAACTCATTATAGGTTTTAACCTCAATATCCGAGCCCACTTCATGCTTAAGGTATTCATTGAGTAAGCGGTTGGAAGACAGTAACAATACCCGCAGCCCTGCATTACGAAAGTAACGTGCCAATAACAGGGCAATCATGGTCTTGCCGGTTCCCGCTTCACCTTCTACCGCCAGACGAGGTGAAGATGCGATGGGTTGTACCAGGCTCTCCTGGATCACTTCCACATCCTTAACCCGCAGGTCGTGGCTGTCGAGATAGTCCTTGAGGAAAAGTTTGCTGGTAAAATCCTTGCCCCACAAAATGCCATGCAGGTCATCCATCACATCATCGAAACGCAGGTACTGCTCTGGCTGACTGTGGGTAACCAGACGTTTAATTGCGGCCTCCAGCGCTGTCATTTTATTCCGGCCTATAACAATCTCGGGGACAATGGAGGCCGATTCCACCATCTCATCCTCATGCACTGAAGGAAGTGATACCGCATGACTTACCGGCACCTTGATACCACGGTTGCGCAACACGCGGAGAAAACGGCTTTTCCAGACCAGCGCCTGCTGAAACGGGTCCTTGATTTCAAAGGTTTCACCATATCGATTAATAGAGTAAAACTTACCCGTGTCCGCTGAATGCCGAATACGCCCGCCTTTGACCTCAACCACAACCACGCCAAAACGTTTATGATAGAGTACGAAGTCAATTTCGTTATCTCGCAAGCCGGTATCACGATCGATTGTCGAAAGAGTGCGTGAATAATAAACTTGCCACCCATCACCAAGGCCATTCTTACAGGCCTCATAAAACGCTTCCTCGGCACGACTGGAAAATATAACGCGCGTGGTACGCGTATCCGGGAACATACGGGCCATTACGACTCCCTTTTGATTTAATACTGGATGAGCTTAGCAGCAACCACACCATTCATGGTCGTTAGGTGTCACATTTTTAGTAACAAAGATTCATAACTATTACTTAATAACTCAAATCAGATGCTGAGAAAATGAAAAAGACTACAGGATGTAGTTATTTTATACATTGATCATGACAATCGATAACGTTAAGCTCAGTAGCAAATAACTAAATAACAACTATCAGATTGACTGGTCCCAACTACGACAAG